>JANNXL010000573.1:0-2727 GCA_031409575.1 Hyphomicrobium sp. | reverse complement strand
GACAAGCCACTGCACGTCATCGAAGGCCCGCTGATGGCCGGCATGAATGTGGTTGGCGATCTGTTCGGTGCGGGCAAAATGTTTCTGCCACAGGTCGTGAAATCGGCACGCGTCATGAAGCAGGCCGTCGCCTATTTGCAGCCTTACCTTGAAGAAGAGAAAAAAGCCTCGGGCTTAGAATCGCAACCCGCCGCTGGAAAAATTCTGATGGCGACCGTCAAAGGCGACGTCCACGACATCGGCAAGAACATCGTCGGCGTCGTGCTCCAGTGCAATAACTACGAGGTCATTGATCTCGGCGTCATGGTGCCAGCCGCGAAAATTCTCGAAACCGCCAAGCGCGAGAAAGTCGATATTATCGGCCTGTCCGGGCTCATCACGCCGTCGCTCGATGAAATGTGCTTTGTCGCAGCCGAAATGGAGCGCGAGGGCTTTGCGTGTCCGCTGCTGATTGGCGGGGCCACCACAAGCCGTGTGCATACCGCCGTCAAGATCAGCCCCAATTACAACCGCGGGCAGGCGCTCTACGTGCTCGATGCCAGCCGCGCCGTGGGCGTTGTTTCCAACTTGTTGTCGGAAACGGAAAGCGCGGGCTATCAAGCGGGCATCAAGGCCGAATACGTGAAGGTGCGCGAGGCGCATCTGGCCAACGAAATCAAGAAGCAGCGCATTACGCTGGCGGCTGCCCGCGCTAACGCCTTCAAGGCCGATTGGGCCGCCTTCGCGCCGCTGAAACCATCGTTCCTGGGCACGCGCACATTTTCCAATTATTCGCTGGCCGAACTCGTGCCCTACATCGATTGGACGCCGTTCTTCCAGACGTGGGAGCTTGCTGGGCGATATCCGCAGATCCTCAAAGACAACAAGGTTGGCGTCGAGGCGCAGAAGCTGTT
The DNA here is from genome assembly GCA_031409575.1 of Hyphomicrobium sp. Classification (GTDB taxonomy): domain Bacteria; phylum Pseudomonadota; class Alphaproteobacteria; order Rhizobiales; family Hyphomicrobiaceae; genus JANNFX01. The sequence continues at coordinate 1,834 of JANNXL010000573.1, read as the reverse complement.
GAACGATGCGCAGGAAATATTGAAGCGCATGGTCGCGGAAAAGTGGGTGACGGCCAACGCTGTCATCGGGTTCTGGCCAGCGAATTCGAACGGCGACGACATCGAGGTTTACGCCGGCGACGATCGAACGGTGCCACTCAAAACGCTCTACACACTGCGCCAGCAAATCGCACGCGACCCCACCCGCACGCGCGCCCACACCGCGCTCGCCGACTTCATCGCGCCCAAGGCGAGCGGCAAGGCCGACTACATCGGCGGCTTTGCGGTGACAACGGGCCTTGGCGAGGAAGCCGCGCTCGAAAAGCACTTCAAGAAGACCGATGACTATGGCCGCATCATCTTCAAGGCGCTGTGTGATCGCTTGGCTGAAGCCTTCGCCGAGCGACTGCACGAGCGCGTGCGCAAAGAACTCTGGGGCTATGCGCCCGGTGAAAAACTTTCAGCTGAGCAGATGATCCTGGAAGAATATCAGGGCATCCGGCCGGCACCCGGGTATCCCGCCCAGCCCGACCACACCGAAAAGGCAACGCTGTGGGACCTGATGGACGTAGAAAAGGCCGCTGGCATCAAGCTGACCGAGAGCTTTGCGATGTGGCCGGGCTCGGCCGTATCGGGCCTCTACTTCTCGCACCCCAACAGTCATTATTTCGGCGTCGGCAAGGTCGAGCGCGATCAGGCCGAAGATTACGCCAAGCGCAAAGGCTGGACTCTCATTGAAGCCGAACGCTGGCTCGCGCCCGTCCTCAATTATGACCCCGTCAGCACCCGCGCCAAGGTGGCGTAAAGGTGCGGGCGCGCGGCAAATCGAGCCTGCATCTAGTTTGGGTTAGCGGCGTCGTGTTGGAGGCACGCCAGCAAGTTGGCCGCGTAACCCAACGGCTTACGTTCCGTACGTGGAGTGTTGGGTTAGGGGCGGGCACGCTACCGGCGCTCCCACTCAACTTCTCTGGCCCGCCCTAACTCAACCTACGACGTACCGCTTGATGACAACCCCAACCCTCACTCTCGAACGCAACCCCACCGATACCCTGCGCGGCATCGCTGCCATGCTGGCCGCGATGGGGTGTTTTACGGCGGTAGATACGCTGATCAAGCTCACGTCGACAGGACTGCCGCTGGGCGAAATGATTGTGATGCGCAACGGCATCGCGAGCGTCTTTGTGCTGGCCTACGCCTGGATCGCAGGCGGCCTGACGCTGCCAAAAACCACGTCGCGGAGCGTGCTTGGCTGGCGGATGATTGCCGAAGTGTTCTCCACACTCACGTTTCTAAGCGCACTCGTGCTGATGCCCATCGCTGACGTGACGGGCATCATGCAGTTCATGCCGCTAGCACTAACAGCGGCTGCAGCAATCTTCCTAAAAGAGCCCGTCGGCTGGCGGCGCTGGCTTGCCGCGGTCGTTGGGCTCATCGGCGTACTCATGATCGTGCCGCCGGGTGCTGGTGCACTCAGCCCGGCCGTACTGCTCGCCTTCGCGGCAATCGCGTTTGTTGTTTTGCGCGATATTATGACCCGCCAAATCGCGATGAACGTGCCCACGCTTACGCTCACGGCCATGTCAGCCGTCTCGACGCTCGGCGCGGGGCTGCTGCTGGCACCCTTCGAAACGTGGGTGATGCCGACGCTTGGAAATGTGCTCGCCATGACAACCGCCGCCTTGGCGTTGCTTGGCGCTTACGTGTTCATCATCATTGCCATGCGCACGGGTGAGATCGCCGCCGTGTCGCCGTTCCGCTATTCGGTGATCCTGTGGGCACTGCTTTCAGGCTACGTGTTTTGGGGTGATCTACCGAATAGGCAGGCTTCGATTGGCATTGCGATTGTCGTGGGTGC
>JANNXL010000572.1:0-5782 GCA_031409575.1 Hyphomicrobium sp. | reverse complement strand
CGGTCGTGATGCTGGGCGGCATCCGCGAGGTGCTGGTCATTTCGACGCCGCGCGATCTCCCCGGCTTCCAGGAGCTTTTAGGCGACGGGTCGCAGTGGGGGATGGCAATCAGCTACGCCGAACAGCCCCGGCCCGAGGGTTTGGCGCAAGCCTTCCTTATTGGTGAAAAGTTCATCGGCAGCGACTCCTGCGCGATGGTCCTTGGCGACAACATTTTTTATGGCCATGGCTTGTCTGAACTGGTGCAAGACGCCTTTCGCGTCCGCCAAGGTGCCACCGTGTTCGCTTATCAAGTGACCGACCCGCAGCGCTACGGCGTGGTGGCCTTCGATGCCAAGGGCCAGGCAGTCTCGATCGAAGAAAAACCTGCGGCTCCAAAATCGAATTGGGCGGTAACGGGGCTTTATGCCTACGACAACCGCGTTGTCGACATCGCCAAAAATCTGAAGCCGTCTGCGCGCGGCGAGCTTGAGATCACGGCAGTCAACGACGCCTATTTGCAGGCTGGCGATCTGCACGTTCAGAAAATGGGCCGCGGCTACGCCTGGTTTGATACCGGCACTCCCGATAGCCTGTTGGAAGCGGCGAGCTATGTGGCCACAATCGAAAAGCGCCAGGGCTCAAAAATCGCCTCACCTGAAGAAATCGCATTCCGCCAAGGCTTCATCTCCCCGGCCGAACTGGAAGCCCTGATCGCAGCACGCTACGCTAAAAACGACTACGGGCGATACTTGAAGACGGTGCTCGAAGGGTTTTGATTTTCTCACATCATCCTCGTCGCGCGACAGCAGAGCTGGAGCAAGACGGGAATCCAGCGCAAGAGCAGTCGAAGACACAAAAAATCGAGCCCTCGGCGCTTCTCGCACTGGATCCCCGAAACGCCTCGCGAGCTCGCCGTTTCGAGGATGACGGGATTGTACTATTTCCTTGCCGCCTCAATCAGCTTCTTGGCTTCGTCGCTGTCCCAAGCCGCGGGGCCTGACAGGCGCCCGGCTTCTTTGCCATCGGCTGTGACCAATATGGTCGTCGGCATGCCGAGCACACGCAGGGCCGTGCCAGATTTCGTGGTTGGATCGGCATAGAGCTTCAAGTTCTCGACATTTATGCTTTTCAGGAATTTGCCCGCAGCCTCGACACCTGTCCGGTCCACGGCGAGGGCCACGACCTCAAACGTGTCTGAGCCGAGTTGCTTTTGCAGCCTGTCAAGAGAGGGCATTTCCTCACGGCATGGGGCGCACCACGTGGCCCAGAGGTTTAGCAGCACCGTTTTGCCCTTGAAATCAGCCAGTGTCCTGGGTGAACCCGAAGCATCTACAAAGGAAAACTCGGCCAGCGCCACAGGCGGATCCTTGCGCACGAACGCCGCGAGCTTGCTCACTGAAGGCGCGCCAGCCTCGCCGGACGCCTCATTTCCAGCTGTTTTCTGGACAACGGGCGCAGTGGTATTGGACGCGGCGCCGTTGTCAGAGCCCCCCATCGTGCCGTATACCGCCGCAAATCCGGTGAGGGCGGCTGCAAGCGCCAGCCACACGCTGGTCTGGAGCGAAAGTTTCGCGCCGGGTTTATCGCTCTTTTCGCTCATGCTTTCGATGACTTTCTCTCTCGCCGGTCAAACCGGCTCCGTCCTACCGTTCTCTACGGCCCGCAGCCAGGAAGCGTTTCTCCCGTGACCGAAAAATCTGCAAACAAGATGTGGGGAGGCCGCTTTGCCTCGTCTCCTGCTGAGATTATGCAGGAGATAAATGTCTCCATCGGCTTCGACAAGGCTCTGGCCCCGCAGGATATCCGCGGCTCAAAGGCCCATGCTGGCATGCTCGCAGATCAAGGCATCATCACCAAGGCGGACGCCCGCGACATCATCAAAGGACTTGATCAGGTCGCAGCAGAGATTGAGGCTGGCGGTTTTCCGTTCTCGCGCGCGCTTGAAGACGTGCACATGAATGTCGAAAGCCGCCTCACGGAGCTTATCGGGCCTGCAGCAGGGCGGCTGCACACGGCGCGCTCGCGGAACGATCAAGTTGCAACTGATTTCCGGCTATGGGTTCGTGACGCCATCGACATGATCGACGAGGCGCTGGCTGGGCTTCAGCTAGCCTTGGCGGAAAAGGCGGAGGCACATGCCGCCACCGTGATGCCAGGCTTTACGCACTTGCAACCTGCTCAGCCGGTCACGTTCGGTCATCATCTATTGGCCTATGTGGAAATGCTGGCCCGTGACCGGGGCCGGTTCGCCGATGCGCGTGCGAGGCTCAATGAATGCCCGCTCGGCTCGGCAGCGCTGGCCGGGACATCGTTTCCGATTGACCGCAAGTCCACGGCATTGGCGCTCGGCTTTGACCGGCCCATGGCCAATTCGCTTGACGGCGTCTCCGATCGCGATTTCGCGCTTGAAACTCTGGCAGCGGCCTCCATTGCGGCCGTGCACCTTTCGCGCATGGCCGAAGAATTTGTGCTCTGGTTTACGCCGCAGTTCGGTTTCATCACGCTGTCGGACAAGTACACAACCGGCTCATCGATCATGCCGCAAAAGCGCAACCCGGATGCCGCCGAATTGGCGCGCGCCAAGGTGGGCCGCATCGCCGGGGCGTTCCACGGGCTCTTGCTGGTGATGAAGGGGCTGCCGCTCGCCTATTCCAAGGACATGCAGGAAGACAAAGAAATGACGTTCGAGGCCGTCGCAGCCCTTCGGCTCGCTATCGCGGCCATGACCGGCATGGTCAGCGACTTGCAGCCGGTTGCCGAAAAAATGCGGGTTGCCGCTGGCGGCGGATACTCAACGGCGACGGACCTTGCTGATTGGCTGGTGCGCGAATTGAAGATGCCGTTCAGAGATGCCCATCATGTGACGGGTTCCATTGTGAAGGCGGCCGAAAAGCAAGGGCTAGCGCTTGATCAGCTCCCCCTAAACGTCTTGCAGAGCATTGAGCCGCGCATCTCTAAAGAGGTCTACACCGTTCTTTCTGTTGAGAATTCTGTAAAAAGCCGCAAGAGCTATGGGGGAACTGCGCCACAGAACGTGGCCAAAAGCGCGAGGCATTGGCTGAAGCGCTTGGAAAAATCCGGCCGGACAGGCTAAGAGTGGTGCAGGGATATATGTAAAGCCCGGGCGGCGCTTAGAAAAGAGTGACGGCGAAATTGATGTCGAGTGCTGCAAAAGTTCTTGGGGCTGCCCTTATTCTGGCGATGCTGCTCGCCGGATGCGGTGTGCAGGGCGCGCTCGAATCGCCCAAGGCGGACAAAAGCGACGCGACTGCCTCGGCAGACAGCGGCCAGGGGAAGGCAGAGGGCGACGCACCCAAAGATCACAAGCCCTTTGTGCTTGATGGTTTGCTGAGATAAGCCAGACCGGCACAGCAGTCCTGCACACTCCCATTCGCGCCCGGCCACCTGATCAATGCATCATTTTTCCTATCGCAACGGCGTGTTGCACGCCGAAGATGTGAGCCTCGCGCAGATCGCGTCCGAGGTTGGCACACCGTTCTACTGCTATTCGACAGCGACGCTAGAGCGGCACTACCACGTCCTTTCAAAGGCCTTCACCGGCCAAGACGCGCTGATCTGCTTTGCGGTCAAAGCCAATTCCAATCAGGCCGTTCTGGCAACTCTTGCGCGGCTTGGCGCGGGCATGGATGTCGTCTCCGAGGGCGAACTGCGCCGTGCGCGGGCCGCAGGCGTTTCCGCTGACAAAATCATTTTTGCAGGCGTCGGCAAGACGCGCGATGAAATGGCCTATGCCCTCAGCCAAGGCATTCACGGCTTCAATGTTGAAAGCGAGCCAGAGCTAGAGGCGCTCTCGCAAATAGCAGCCAGCATGGGTGCAAAGGCGCGCATTGCCATCCGCGTCAATCCTGATGTTGACGCCAAAACACATGCCAAGATCTCAACGGGAAAATCTGAAAACAAGTTTGGCATTCCCTATGTGGCGGCACCCGCACTCTATGCGCGCGCCCGCACGCTTCCCGGCATTGATGTCGCGGGAATCCATATGCATATCGGAAGTCAGATCACGGACCTCAGCCCGTTCCGCGACGCCTTCAGGCTCATGCGCGATATGGTGCTCGACTTGCGCCGCGAAGGTCACAACATCCGCCATCTCGATCTGGGTGGCGGCCTCGGCGTGCCATATGACTCGTCCAACGAGGTTCCGCCCCATCCCGGCGAGTACGCGCGTATCATCAGAGAGACTATTGGTGACCTCAAGCTCAAGCTGATCTTAGAGCCAGGCCGGCTGCTCGCCGGCAACGCGGGGGTCCTCGTCACCCGCACGATCTACGCAAAGGCCGGAGCCGGCCGCACGTTTACAATTGTTGATGCCGCCATGAACGATCTGATCCGTCCGACGCTGTACGAAGCGCACCACGAGATCTGGCCAGTTGACGAGGCAAAGCAGCATCTGCCGGTCGTCACGCAAGACGTGGTTGGCCCGGTTTGTGAAACCGGAGACTATTTGGCGCTGGAACGCGACCTGCCGCCTTTTGCTCCTGGCGACCTCATGGCGGTTATGACGGCCGGAGCCTATGGGGCGGTGATGGCGTCGACGTACAACACGCGGTTGCTCATTCCTGAGGTCATGGTGAAAGGAGACGAATTTGCCGTTGTCCGGCCGCGCCCCAGCTACGATGACCTGATCGGGCTCGACCGCTTACCCGGCTGGCTTGCAAACACCTGAGGCTGAGCAATTGCAGCCATTCATGTCCAAACGCCGCCGATTTCTCTCCAGTTTGTAATGTCTTGCCATGGTGACACGGCCAACAGCCGTGCTATTTTTTGACCATGAGCAAAGAGATGACAGACCGCCAGACCGCAGAACGCAGCTTCGAGCATAAAATACGGCTCGCCAAATGGGCGGCGGTTTTCGAGCAGCTTTGGGTCCGGCTCTGGTCCATCGCCGCCCTCGCGTGCGTGTTCGCGCTGGTCTCACTCAGCGGCCTGTGGGCTCAGCTGAATGACAGCTTGCACTTGGCCTTGCTGGCGGTCTTCGCTATCGCGGCGGCGGCCGCTTTCATTTACATCGCCAGGATCAAATGGCCAACGCGCGAAGACGCAATCCGGCGCATTGAGCGCGTGTCCGGCGTGCCGCATCGCCCAGCCACATCCTACGAAGACACCCTGACAGCCTCGGCAACCGACCCCTCAACGAAGGCCATCTGGCATGCTCACCGCGCGCGGATGGCAGCCGCCATGGCACGACTGAAGCCCGGCAATCCAAAACCACGAACTGACGTGCATGATCCGTTTGCGCTGCGTGCGCTCTTGGCACTCGGTGCCGTCGCAGCTCTTGCGCTGGCGGGCGATCGCTTTTTTGACAGGCTGAGCGGCGCGTTTCAGTTGTCGTCGTTTGCGCGGCTCGCCGAAGCGCGCCTCGACGCGTGGGTAACACCGCCTGCCTACACCACGCGGCCGCCGCTTATGTTGGCCGATGGCAACAATCCGTTGGGATCAGGCAAGACGCTGCCAGCCGGCACCATAGCTAAACCATTGACTGTTCCCGACCGCAGCGTTGTCATCGTGCGCGCCTCGGGTATCGGCAATGACGTGCTTAGTCTTGAAGTCTCTGCTCCCGGTTCGCCGCCGGAACGCGTCGTGCCAGCGGTGAAGGACGGCCCTCAGGATGTGCAAGAGGTTCGCTATACGCTCCGCCGCGGCGTAACCGTGCGTGCGCTGTCCGGCTCGACAGAAGTCGGCGCCTGGGCGCTCGATGTCACTCCCGATCAACTGCCAAAAATCGCATTGACGAAAAAGCCCGAACTCACGCCGCGAGGCTCATTGAAGCTTGTCTATA
>JANNXL010000571.1:0-3350 GCA_031409575.1 Hyphomicrobium sp. | reverse complement strand
CGGCAAGATCGATCACATTACGCAGCGCCTCAGTCTCGGCGGCACCTACGTGCCATTGCAGGGGATCAACAGCGCGCTGTGCGGCGTGCCGATCGTTGGGCAAATCATCACCGGCATAAAATGCGAAGGCCTGCTCGGCATCACCTACGCCATTCAGGGGCCTATCTCGAAACCGCAGGTGGTGGTCAATCCGTTCTCGATGGTGGCACCTGGCATTTTCCGCGAGATCTTCCAGATGACCAATCCAGATCCGAAAGTTCTGGTGCGCGATGATCCTAAGACTTCCGTGCCCGTTGAAAATCGCGTGCGTGCCTCCTCAAGTCCAACTGTCTCAGGCGGAGAAGCGGCCCGTGCTTCTGCCGCGCGCCCTGCGGCTGCCGAAACGATCGATGGCTGGTCGTCGAAAGATACAAGTCCAAACGCCACACCGTAGCTTCGTTTGCTGGAGACCCGAGAGGTTTAGGCCGGCTTTAGCAAGACGTGCTTTTTTTTCCCAAGCGACAGCTTGATCACGCCCCCCTCAATGAGATTGACGGGTGTCAGCTTCAATTTATCGTCGGCCACCACCGCGTCATTGACCTTCAGGCCGCCGCCTTGAATCTGACGGCGGGCTTCGCCGTTTGACGTCACAAGCCCGGCACTGACGAACGCGGCCAGAACGCTGAGGCCAGCCTCCAAATCCGCTGCCGGGATTGTGACTGACGGCAAGCCCACTGCCAGTCCGCCTTGCTCGAACGTCTTGTGCGCCGTTTCGGCAGCGGCGTCGGCTCTGGCACGTCCGTGAATAAGCGCCGTAGCTTCAGTCGCCAGAATCTTCTTTGCATCATTGATTTCCGCGCCGCTGAGCGCCGCAAGTTTGGCCACTTCGGCCATCGGCAGCGTGGTGAAAAGCTTTAAAAAGCGCTCCACATCTGCGTCTTCAGTGTTGCGCCAATATTGCCAATAATCGTAGGCCGAAAGTTGATCTTCGTTGAGCCACACGGCGCCCGCTGCGGTCTTGCCCATCTTGGCACCCGACGCGGTGGTGAGGAGCGGGCACGTGAGCGCGTAGAGCTGATCTTTCAGTCCCATGCGGCGGCCGAGATCGATGCCGGTAACGATGTTGCCCCATTGATCTGATCCGCCCATTTGCAGATTGCAGCCATAGCGCCGCGCCAGCTCCACGAAGTCGTAGGCCTGCAGCAGCATGTAGTTAAACTCGATGAACGATAGCTCTTGCTCGCGTTCGAGCCGCATCTTGGCCGAGTCCATCGTCAGCATGCGATTGACCGAAAAGTGCCGGCCCACGTCACGCAGAAAATCAATGTAGTTGAGCGGTGCCAGCCATTCGGCGTTGTCGCACATCACGGCATCTGAGGGTCTGTCGCCGAACGTCAGCAGCTTGGCAAACACCTGCTTCAAACCGTTTTTGTTGGCGTCGATCTCTTCGACCGTGCGCAGCTGGCGCGTCTCGTCCTTGCCAGAGGGGTCGCCGACGCGCGTGGTGCCGCCGCCCATGAGGGTAACGGGCTTGCCGGCAGCCGTCGCCTGCATCCAGTGCAGCATCATGATCGACAACAACGATCCAACGTGAAGCGACGGCGCCGTGCAGTCGTAGCCCACGTAGGCCACAAGTTTGCTCTTGGAGGCGAGCGCATCGATGCCGGTCGCGTCAGAGGTTTGGTGGATAAACCCGCGCTCGGTGAGCACATTGAGAAAATCTGATTTGAATGCGGTCATTTTTTTAAGGTTTCGTGATTGATCAAGACGTGTGCCCCGCAAATTGACGTAGGACCAAGTGAGGCCGCGGGGTATGGTCCGCTGATAGAGACGCTCATGGCATGAGGCGGGGCGTATGGGCAAGTCTGGCGTCGGGATCATGCGCGCAATCGGTCTGATGAGCGGAACGTCGATGGATGCGATCGATGTCGCATTCATAGAAACGGACGGGCAAGACCACGTTGTCCGCGGTCCAGGCCTGACGTTGCCCTATGCGGCGTCTGACCGGCGTATTCTGGCCCACGCGATGGCGGCGGCACAGGCGTGCAAACACCGCGATGACAGGCCTGAGGCGTTGCAGATTGCCGAGGACCTTGTCACCCGCATGCACGGCGCGGCGGTGTCTGCATTTCTTGCGCAATATGGCTATGAGCGGTCAAGTATCGATGTCATCGGATTTCACGGGCAGACGGTTCTGCACCGGCCCGAAGCCGCGCTAACACTGCAGCTTGGGGATGGCCGGCAGCTGTCTCAGTTGACCGGCATTCCCGTGGTCTATGATTTACGCGCAGCTGATGTTGCGGCAGGCGGGCAGGGGGCGCCGCTGGTTCCTGTTTATCATCAGGCGCTCGTCGCCAAACTTCCACAGCGGCCCATCGCGGTGGTGAACATCGGCGGCGTGGCGAACGTCACGTATGTTGGCCGAGAAGGAGAGATGCTTGCCTTCGACACCGGCCCCGGCAACGCGCTGATCGACGACTGGATGATGCGGCGCGAGGGCGTTCAGTTCGATCAGAACGGCGAGTACGCGGCGCAGGGAACGGTCAACGCGGACGTGCTGCGGTTGTGCCTCAGTCACGCGTTCTTTTCGCAATCCCCGCCAAAGTCGCTCGACCGCAATGCCTTCGTATGGGACTCTATTGAGTGGATGTCGATCGCGGATGGTGCGGCCACGCTCACGGCTTTTAGTGCCGAATCCATTGCCAAAGCTCGAGAGCATTTTCCAGAACAGCCAGAGCTCTGGGTCATTTGCGGCGGCGGCCGTAAAAGCAAAACATTGATGTCGATGCTGGCCGGCCGCGTTGAGAACGCCGTCGTGCCCAGCGAAGCGGTTGGGCTTGACGGCGATATGATCGAGGCCGAGGCGTGGGGTTACCTGGCAGTGCGCTCGCTGCGTGGGCTGCCGATTACATATCCAGGTACAACGGGTGTTGCAGTTCCGACGACGGGCGGTGTGCTGGCATCACCGCAACTGTCGAGGGCCCAGCCGCCTGCACCTTCGAAGGCCATCTAAGCCTGAACACATTTGGAGGCCGCGTGCATGATGTCTTTCGTCCGGCTGCTTGTGCCGTTTGGGCTCATGGGTTTTGGCGCTATTGCCGCCTTCATGGGGATCGTGGTGCTGATCAATTCGCTGTCGACCGGTCAGGTCAGCTATAGCTATGAGGACAATGGCCTCCCGGTAACGCGCACAATCAGCAAATCGGAAGAGGTGTCCGTCTATTGGCGCACGTTGGGATTTGCAGGTGGCCTTCCGGCGGCACTCGGCCTCGGCGCGGTCTGGTGGGGCCGGCGGATGATGCGGAGTTGAAAAGTTACCCCACCAAATCGCGCAGCATTTTTTCCAGTCCCCGCGTGACGCGAGCAAGGCT
>JANNXL010000570.1:0-4471 GCA_031409575.1 Hyphomicrobium sp. | reverse complement strand
AACGCGCGCTGGAACCAGCACAGCACACACGGTGCTTGCCCCATCACCTCGCCGATAAAAAGTGCCGCCAAAGAGGAGAGCAGCGCGATCAGCCAGCTTGCGAACAGCAAAGGCCAGAGCTCGCCGGTGCGCGTGTCGTTTGATGGTGCAGACAAATCAAAAAGCTCCATGGGGCCGTATCTATCATTCTAACGATCACCCCAAACAAAAAACACCACCTAACAGCCTGCACGGGTGCAGGCCGCCGATGGTGCTGGCTCTAGAAATACAAAAGCCGACCTCAATGGAGGCCGGCTGGTCTGCCGCTAATGCCGCGTCTCGCTGGCAAGCTTCGTAATCTGATCCTTGAGTTTGAGCTTTTCCCGCTTCAACCGTCTGATGGTGAGATCATCAGATCCCGGCCTCCCGATCTCCTCTTCGATTTTCCGCTCAAGCTGGCGGTGCTTTTCGGACAATTCCTGGAGATGAGACGATAGTGCCATGCGTGCCTCCGATTGAGAGTTGATGACTCGTGCATCGTGACAGATATGCGACGGGTTGTCCATTTCAACGGGGGCATCCCGCCAAAAATTGGCCGGAAAAGGCTTAACCGCCCGCCTCACATTTGCAGCAAATTGGGCATATCCCGCCGTCGGCCTTGCAACGTCTTGCAAAAACAACGATAAATTGACGGCTAAGGTCATGTGCAGGCGGTGAACAGCACCGTGGCGGTGGGACGGACGGCAAAAGCACATGCAACGGCGCGAAGAAAGAGACCTCCGCGAGGAGCTCGTCGGTTTGCGGGCACAGCACCGCGAGCTCGACGACGAAATCGTGGCGCTTGAGCAGGGCGGTACGGTCGATCAGCTGCTGATCCGGCGGCTGAAAAAGCGCAAGCTCACCCTCAAGGACCAGATCACCGCAGTCGAAGATCAGCTGACGCCGGATATTATTGCTTAGTCTCAGTTCCGGCGCGGAGACAAGCTGCTGTTCCCGCGCAGAGAGTGGCGGCGGCGCCTTACGCCCCGCCGTCCAAGTTGTGCAAATCAAACGGCAGTGTGCGGATGCGCTTGCCAGACAGCACCGCCACCGCATTCGCTACTGCGGGGCCAATCGGCGGCACGCCTGGTTCGCCGACACCCGTCGGAGCCTCAGCCGACGGGACGATGTAGACCTCGACGCTCGGCATTTCATCGAAGCGCAGCACCTGATAGCCATCGAAATTCGACTGTTCGACACGGCCGTCTTTCAGTGTGATCTGCGAGTGCAAAACGGCCCCAAGCCCATACCCGATGCCGCCTTCCATCTGGGCGGCGATGTTGTCCGGGTTGATTGCGATACCGCAATCGACCGCGCACACGACGCGATCGACCTTGGCCTTGCCCGCAACGATGCGCACTTCTGCCACTTGCGCCACGAAGCTCTTGAAGCTTTCATGCACGGCGACACCGCGCGCCGTTCCCTTGGGAAGCTCTGCGCCCCAGCCCGCTTTTTCGGCAGCCAGCTTCAACACGCCAACGTGGCGCGGATGTTTTTCAAGCAGGGCCAAGCGGAACTCAACCGCGTCTTTGCCGGCGAGCGCGGCAAGTTCATCGATGATCGTCTCCATCACATAGGCCGTGTGCGAATGCCCGACGGAGCGCCACCAGAGCGGCGGCACGCCGTTTTTCGGAGAGTGCAGGTCCACTTCCAAATTCGGAATGGCATAGGGTGTGTCGCCGACGCCTTCCATGGACGTATTGTCGATCCCGTTTTTCACGGCAACCGTTTCAAACGCAGTGCCCGTCATGATCGATTGCGTGACGATACGATGCTGCCAGCCGGCAATCTTTCCGTCTGCCGTGACGCCGGCCGTCACCTTATGCAGCACCAGCGGACGGTAATACCCGCCTTTGATGTCGTCTTCGCGCGTCCACACGATCTTGATGGGTACGGGCTTGCCATAGGCCTTCACCAGCGCTGCCGTTTCGCCCACAAAATCCGAGTTGTAGACGGCGCGGCGGCCGAACGAGCCGCCCGCCCACAAGGTGTTGATGCTGACGTCTTCGGGGCGCACGCCCAGAGTCGCCGCTGCCACGTTCTGATCGACCGTTTGCAATTGCGATCCAGTCCAGATGGTGACCGCGCCGTCTTTCATCTGCATGACGCAGTTCATCGGCTCCATCGGCGCGTGCGCCAGGAACGGAAACACGAACTCGGCTTCGATGGTTTTGACGGCCGTCTTGAGACCGGCGGCTGCATCGCCCTCCTTGCGCACGCTGGTTCCGGGGTTCTCAGCAAGTTTCCGGTATTCGGCAATGAGCGCATCAGAACCGCGTGTTTCGGCCTTGCTCTCATCCCAAGTTATTTTCAAGGCATCGCGGCCTTGGATGGCAGCCCATGTCGAGGACGCGAGCACGGCGACGCCCTGCGGGATTTGCACCACATCGACGACGCCTGCGATGGCTTTCGCAGCCGTGGCATCGACTGACGTCACAGTACCCCCAAAGCGCGGCGGGCGTGCCACGGTCGCTGTCAGCATATTCGGCAGGTGCACGTCTTGCGTGAAAATCGGCTGCGCAGTTGTTTTCGCGACCGCATCGAGCCGCGGAAACGACTTGCCGATGAAAACGAAATCTTTCGCGTCTTTCAATTTGGGCTCGGCTGGAACCGAGCGCTTCGAAGCGGCCTCGGCAAGATCGCCCAGCATGGCGCTGTTCTTGCCATCCGAGACAACGCCCTTCACCACCGTGATGCTGTCAGCAGGAACATTCCACTTCGCAGCCGCTGCGCCGACGATCATGGCGCGCGCCGCAGCCCCCGCCTTGCGATACTGTTCGAACGAGTTGGCCATGGCTGACGAGCCACCCGTGCCCTGCACACCAAAAGCTGAATTTGCGTACAGCGCAGTGTTGGCTGGCGCGAAATCCACGCGCATCTGCGCCCAGTCCGCGTCCAGTTCCTCGGCGACAAGCGTAGACAGGCCTGTGGCCGCGCCCTGCCCCTTGTCGAGGTGCTTTGACAGCACGATCACGCGATTGTCGGGTGTGATGCGCACGAACGGATTGAACACCGCCTGGCCTGCTTCGCCTGCCGCCTGTGCTGAGCCCCGCGGACCGGGCACCATGACGCCAAGTGTCAGGCCGGCGCCTGCTGCTGCGGCCGACACCAGCAAAAATCCGCGCCGGTTGAGGGCGGGCTTCGCATTCGCGTCCAGCAGATGATCGATGCGTTGTGTGAACATGCAGAATATCCTTCGTTTCGCGCGGATCGCAATTTACTTACGCGCGCAGCGCGGTGGAGGCTGAATGAATGGCGGTGCGGATGCGCGAATACGTTGCGCAGCGGCACAGATAAGGGCTCATGGCCTCGTTGATGCCGGCATCGTCCACGCCCGGCTTTTCGGTCAGCAATGCGACGGCCGCCATGATCTGTCCCGACTGGCAGTAGCCGCATTGCGCCACATCGTGCTTCTGCCACGCTGCGCGCACGGCATCTGCGACTTTGCCCGATAGCCCTTCGGGGGTCGTGATCTTCTGGCCTTCGACACTTGAAACCGGCGTGATGCACGAGCGCGCCGGCTGGCCCTCGACATACATCGTGCACGCCCCGCATTGCGCCGCACCGCATCCGAACTTCGCCCCCGTTAGTCGCAGCTCATCGCGCACGACCCACAGCAGAGGCGTGTCGGGCCCCGAGGTGACGGCCACCTCACGGCCGTTGATGGTGAGTTTTGTCATCGGTTAAGCTCCGGGTGAGGGCAAATTGTGTGATCGCAAGCACGGGCAGCACCATTCGTGCCGGCGCAGCTCTATCCCATATAAGGTTGCGTGCACCCACGTTCAACCGAAGACGGCCGTGTTCTTTTGACATGACGCAACGATGACATTTTGCTGCCCAATGTTGCGGCAGAGTAGTTGGTACGGTGACAAGCCGGTGCAAATTTCATGGCGCGCGAATGAGACCGGTGTAGGGCCTGAAGTGTCAGACACCCTTTCCTTGGAGACAATTCCATGACCAAAGCCAAAGTCAAATCGGCGGCGAAGGCCGATCCTGCCAGCAATCTTAAAGTGAAACCGGTTCCGGACGGCACCCGAACCGTGACGCCGCATTTGGTGTGCGGCGGGGCCTCAGACGCAATTGAGTTTTATAAGAAGGCCTTCGGGGCCGTGGAAATGATGCGGCTCCCCACACCCGACGGCAAGTTGATGCACGCCTGCATCATGATCGGCGATACGCCGGTGTTTCTAGTGGACGAGTTCCCCGCTCACGGCAGCGTCGGGCCAAAACTTCTCAAAGGCTCGCCCGTTACACTACACTTGTCGGTCGAGGATGCCGATGCGTTTGCCGCGCGCGCGGTCGCGGCGGGCGCCAAGATGACGATGCCGCTCACGGACATGTTCTGGGGCGACCGCTACGGCCAGCTCGAAGACCCGTTCGGGCACCACTGGTCGGTGGCCACCCACACGCGCGACCTCAGCTTCGAGCAAATCCGCGAAGCGATGTCCGCCAT
>JANNXL010000569.1:0-12015 GCA_031409575.1 Hyphomicrobium sp. | reverse complement strand
CGCCGCGTTCGTGCCCGAACACAAAGGCCGTGCAACCGTTCAAGGCCTCACCATGCACAGCACAGAAGTTTCAGGCACCACGCTGTTCTTGCCAAGACCTGCCATGCTTCCGTTGCGTGATTTGCCAGTGGTGGCATCTGTCACCGGCCGGTCCGACCGGGCCGCTCTTGCTGCGGCGTTACGGCTGGCCGGCGGTTCTGAACGCGGAGCCTGCCTGCATCTGGTTTGGGATGACGGCACGCCGCCATCACTGGATCAGATTCGACGCTTCGGGGCTGATCTATCCGGGGCACTCATGGATGTTCCGCCAAACGGCGCGGCACCGGTTGTGCTACTGACCACGGCGAACGCCGGCAAAGCCATCGGGAATTACGCGACGGGGTGGCAGCGGGAGCATCGCAATCTCATTGTCATTGACGAGATCCCCGTTCGTCATGCTCAATTCGTCAATCTTGGACGCCCGCGCCACGGGGTGGTGCCGGTGTCCTTTTACGGACTGACCAGCATGCAGGGAGATAATCCATGATCGCCTTGAAACCTCTGGCCGATATTTTTGTTCCGGACCCAAGGCCCGATGACCTCTATGAAGTGACACTCTTCGACCGTGCTTTTGCATTTCGCGGTCTAAAGGCGCTGCTTGGTGCTGCTGATCTGAGCAAAGCTGGGGACCGTCTGTGCGGCTTAGCTGCACGCGACGAAGTTGAGCGCGAGGCAGCCCGCACCATCCTTTCGCAGCTGACTTTACAGCACATCTACGATCGCCCTTTGACCGACAATAACGGCCGCGCCGACAGCGTGATGCGGGTTAACTACGACATCGATCTTGCCGTTTTCAAATCCATCGCTGCAATGACGTTAGGGCAGCTCAAGGACTTTATTCTCTCCAAGAAGCCTTCGGACGTTGCAAAGCTCAGCCACGGTTTGACCGGCGTTATGGCCGCCGCACTCGCAAAGCTGATGGACGTGCATGAACTGGTACTGGCATCGAAAAAGCTGAAGCGTGGTGCCAAGGCCCGCACCGCAGTTGGTGTTTCGGGAACGCTGTCATCCCGCCTGCAGCCAAATCACCCGACCGATGACCTCGCAACAATTACACTGCTCGTCTATGCCGGTTTGAGCATGGGCAGCGGAGATGCGCTTCTCGGTTTGAATCCCGCTATTGACACTGTCGACAATATTTCAGCGGTGTTGCGCCATCTGGATGCGCTGCGGCGTGAGACCGGTGCACCCACGCAAATTTGTGTTCTCTCGCACGTCAAAACGCAAATGGCATGCCTGGAGCAAGGCGCGCCCGTCGAGATCATGTTCCAAAGTCTGGCCGGCACCGATCGCACACTGACCGAAGAATTCGATGTGACAGTTGGTGTGCTGGATGAAGCCTACGCCATGATGGCCGCGAAAGGACCGCTGGCACCGGATGCCCCGCAATTCATGTATTTTGAAACGGGCCAAGGCAGCGAACTCAGTTACGGCAAACACAACGGCATCGACATGACCACGACGGAAGCGCTGTGTTACGGTCTCGCGCGCCGCTACGATCCGTTCATGGTCAACAACGTCACTGGCTTTATCGGGCCTGAAACGCATCGCACCAATTTTGAAATGATCGTATCGAACCTGCAGGATCATTTCATGGGCAAGCTCATGGGCCTGCCGATGGGCATGGCACCCTGCTACACCTTGCATTCTGAAATCACGGTGGAGGGTCAGCAGATCGCAACCGAGTTGCTGACGGCGGCCGGCGCAAATTTCTTCATGGACGTGTATCTCGGTATTGATCGTATGCTGGCTTACTTCGACACGTGTGGTCATGACGATCAGACCTTGCGCGAAGTGCACGGCCTCAAGCCCGCGCCGGAATACTTGGAGTGGGCCATCGGCAAGGGCATATTCACGCGCGATGAAGATGGCGAGGTGGAGCGTGGGCCCAATTGGGGTAACCCTCGAATCTTCTGTTCGTCAGACGCGGAGTTGAAGCGGCTTTTGGCAAGCGTTCCGGCAGCGTATGGATTCGAAAATGCTGGGCCACGGCCCGCCAACACGGTTGCGCGCCTCATCAAGGCAAATATGGCGGCAGCGCGCGAGGCGACGTACACCGAGATCGCGCCGGACCGTTTGGGCAGCATAAAGTTCCGGCGCATCGCAACAGCCGCGAGGTCGAAATCCGCTCACCTCGACCGCCCCGAAAGCGGTGCGCGGCTGGCAGAACGCGATCTAAAAACCCTGAAGCCAGAAGCAGCCGACGTGCAGATTATCGTGTCAGATGGCTTGAGCGCCGAAGCCATCCATCACAACATTCCCGATCTGTTGCCTGTCCTGATAGATGGCCTGGACCGCCAGAGCATTAGCGCTGGCAAGCCGCTGCTGGCTCCGTATGGACGAGTGAAACTTGCTGAAGCAGTTGGGGATGCGCTGCACCCAAAACTCGTGATCAATTTGATTGGCGAGCGGCCGGGCGGGGACGCGATGGCCTCGCGCAGCTTATCAGCGTATCTCGCCTACCGCTTGCCCGAAGGCGAAACGCGCGCTGCCGCCGCTGCATTCAGCGGTAACCCGGATATCCGTTACGAGTACACGGTTATCTCAAACATCTATCGCGGGGGCTTACCGCCTATTGAAGCGGGAAGCCTTATCGCCGAACGCGCACAGCAGATCTTGCAATTCAAAGCAGCCGGCAACAGGCTAGAGCGCGCCTTGAGTGCTGGAGTGCAAGCGGCAGAGTAACAAAGCGCGGGGGTTTATTGCAGCCGGCCGCGCCAGAACCGGACTTGCGCCCCGTCAGGCTCTGATATGCAATGCAGATTCGGCGTCAAACGACGGATTTTGCTGCAAAAAGTTGCAACTTTGCACCCGGTTTCCTGCCGTTAAGACAAATTCACCGATAATGCGTTGACTTGGGTGCGACATCCTTACATCGTGAGCGCGTTGCGCGGGACTCGCGTGTGAAGCGCGGGGTCTGCGGTCATGCCTCCGCCAATAGCGGCGGATGCCAACGGGGATGGGGATCCTTTGCATCATGGATGACAAACAAATCGCAAACCAGGACGTCAAAGTCCTGCACGAAATGGGCTACGCTCAAGAACTCTCGCGCAGCATGGGCGCGTTTCAGAACTTCGCAATTTCCTTCTCGATTATCTGCATCATGTCGGGCGGTATCAACTCGCTCGGGCAGGCAACTTCTGGCGTTGGCGGTGCTGCCATCGGTATCGGCTGGCCAGTTGGCTGTCTGATGTCACTCGTTTTCGCCTTGGGGCTTGCTGAAATCGGCTCCGCCTATCCGACCGCTGGCGGACTCTATCACTGGGGTTCAATTCTCGGCAATCGCTTCACCGGCTGGCTGTCGGCTTGGCTCAACCTTCTTGGCCTCGTCACAGTACTTGGCGCCATCAACATCGGAACCTGGTATTTCTTCTTCGGCGCATTCGGGCCGGCACTTGGTCTCGAAGACACGCTGACGATGCGCGTTGGTTTTGTGGCCGCCATTACAGCGCTGCAAGCTCTCGTCAATCACTTTGGCATCGGCTTGACCGTAAAACTTACCGATCTGGCTGGCTACATCATCTTCCTGGCTGCCATCGCCTTGACGGTTATATGCTTGGCTTATGCGCCCAGCTACGACATCGCGCGATTGTTCACGTTTACGAATTATACGGGAACCGAAGGTGCGAGCGCCGTATGGCCAATTGCTCTGCCGATGTCGCTTGCGTTCATGGTGGGTCTGCTGCTGCCGATCTACACCATTACGGGCTACGACGCGTCGGCGCACACGGCAGAAGAAACACAGAATGCTGCTATGGCACTGCCGAAAGGCATGGTGTCGTCGGTGATCTGGTCCGGACTGTTCGGATACCTGATGCTGTGCGCGTTTGTGCTCATGATCCCGAATATGGACGAAGCCGCCAAGCAAGGCTGGAACGTGTTCTTCTGGGCCATGGGCGCCCAAGTGCCGGAAGGTATCCGCAATCCGCTATACGCGCTGATCTTTGTGTCTCAGCTGTTATGCGGTCTCGCCACAGTCACGTCCGTTTCGCGAATGCTGTATGCGTTCTCACGTGACGGCGGCATCCCGGGCATTTCCGGAATGCTGGCCAAGGTGAGCCCGAAATGGCGCACGCCGGTCAACGCTATTTGGGCCGGGTCAATCCTCTCGGTGTTGTTCGTGTGGTTCACGTCGTCGATCACGATCGCCGGAACGCCTGCTTACTCAATCGTTGTGTCATGTACGGTGATATTCCTCTTCCTGTCGTTCGCACTGCCAATTGCTCTTGGTTTCTTTGCCTACGGCGGTCCGAAGTGGCCAGCGCCTGGGCCTTGGAGCATGGGCCGGGCGCTGTACCAAATCGTGGCAATCTTGTGCATGATCTCAATGGCGATCATGTTCTACGCTGGCATTCAAGCACCGAACGATTGGGCACTTCCCATCACAATCGGCTTCTTGGTGCTTTCGTTGTTGATCTGGGTGCTGTTTGAAGACCGCCGCTTCAAGGGTCCTCCGATTGGCGATGAAATCAAGCGCCGTCAGGCTGAGATCAAAGCCGCGGAAGCAGCCCTCGAGGCCGCATCGCACTAGTTGTGCGCCTTAGGTTTTGACAA
The DNA here is from genome assembly GCA_031409575.1 of Hyphomicrobium sp. Classification (GTDB taxonomy): domain Bacteria; phylum Pseudomonadota; class Alphaproteobacteria; order Rhizobiales; family Hyphomicrobiaceae; genus JANNFX01. The sequence continues at coordinate 7,422 of JANNXL010000569.1, read as the reverse complement.
CAATTCTGCGGGCTGGATCTTCCGATCCGGCCCGTAGTCGTTTTATGGTTGGCGCGGATCAACACGGGAACAAGGATCGAAAAACATGGCAGGCCGTTTAGCTGGAAAGATAGCGCTGATCTCGGGCGGTGCGACGGGCATGGGCGGAGCTTCCTCGAAGCTGTTCGCAGCCGAGGGTGCCAAGGTTGGCATTGTTGATCGCAATGAGGAGGCGAGCCGCGCTGTCGTGGCCGAAATTCAGGCGGCTGGCGGCACGGCCATGTATGCCGTAGCGGACGTTTCGGATGAAGCTCAGGTCAATGCGGCAGCCGCGAAGGTGGCGGGCGCACTCGGCGCGCCTAACGTGCTGTTCAATCACGCCGGCACGATCATCATCAAACCGTTCCTCGATTGCACGCTTGCCGAATGGAACTGGCTGATGGGGATCAACGTCACCAGCATGTTCCTGATGACCAAGGCGGTGCTTCCCGGAATGCTCGCGCAAGGCGGCGGTGCTATCGTGTGCACCTCATCAATTTCAGCCGTAGCGGCTACACCGCGGGAAGTATTCTACAACACCACCAAGGGCGCCTGTCACATGTTCGCCCAGTCGATTGCGGTTGAGTACCGCGATCAGAACATCCGCTGCAACACGGTGTGCCCCGGCTTCGTCAAAACGCCCCATGGCCTGCGCGAAGTGAAAGAACTTTCAGCGCTCGGTGTCGATATGTCGGAAGCGGCCATCGCCGTGCAGCAGGGCCGCCTATGCGAGCCCGAAGAAGTGGCCCGCGCCGCGCTGTTCCTCGCCAGCGACGAAGCGAGCTTCATCAACGGCACGCACATCTTTGTCGACAACTGCTTTACGGCGGTGTGAGGCGGTAGCGGTGGTAGTGGCAGGATTAAGCTGGCGAGCGGGCCTGAGGCCCGCGACGGCTGGGTTGTCACAACAGCGGACCTTGCCCACGCGTGACCGTCATCTAACCTGAGTCCTCGAGAGCAACCGGTGTCCCCGCCGGTACAGACCGTGACCGGCTTCGATGGCTATCAATGGTGCCGTCGAAGTTGATAGCACCGGAGTTCTAGATGTTCCGTACCCGCTTGCCTCTGCCACCTCAGCGAAGCCTTCCATGGCCATTGAAATCGCTTGAAAGCGCTCAGACATCTCTAAGCTACGACGAGTTCGGACGTATGGTGATGCGCATCCAGCACGACATACTGAAAGGCATCTCCCCCGAGATGGTCGCCTGGTGGTTCGGCAATATCGGCGGCGACATGGAAGTGAATGGCAGTCGATTGAACAAGTATCTTGTCTGGCATCCAAACGATCACATTGCTTGGGAACTTGCCCGGCCAGGAAAGGATGGTGGCGCCAGCGCCGGAGCCCAGTTCCGCATCGTCGAGGCATTCGGTGGCAACCCGGCCTACTACGTTGATGTCATCGACACAGTCACGCGATTGGATGCCACCGGATTTACGGCATCGACGTACCGCATGGGTGTCGAGATTGCCCATCTCAACCACGACTTCGTCAGTGCCGAGGGCGGCGTGCAGTATTTGTCGACATTGACGATCGGAAGCACGATGCCGGTCATTGCAAAGGTCTTCAACGCCGTTGTCCATCGAGCACTGTTCAGAGAAGAAATGGGGCGCGCCTGGCTCAAACACAACATCGAGGAAGTGGGCTTACTCGAGCACATCATCCCGCGCCTCTATGTTGGAGACTTCGCGACCTAGCGTCGGGCTTGAAGCCCCATAAGATGCAACGCCTTCAAACAGGCATGACCGGACAAGTCGCCGTGGCCGTAATCCAACATTTTCCGTCATCCTCGAACGACTGAGCCTGCGAAGGAGCTCGGGGATCCAGCGTTAGAATTGTCGCAGACACATGAGTATTGAATGCCTACGGCAACCTTTGCGCTGGATCCCCGCGCCCTTCGCGCATGCACGCTCAGGACGCGAGGATGGCTTGAATAGTCACGCCTTCCCGCCCGGCGGGTCGAGGAATAGTTCGCTCGAATAATATCGCTCGGCGCACGACGGCGCGAACGTGACCACTGTCTTACCGGTCATGTTCTCGCGTGCCGCGACGCTCAGCGCTGCAGCCACATTCGCACCTGTCGAAATCCCACCAGGAATGCCATCCGATTTCGACAACGCGCGCGAAAACTCAAACGCGTGCTCATTTGAAACGCTAACGATCTCATCAATGAGTGAGGTATCGAGCACGCCCGGCACGAAGCCAGCACCGATTCCTTGAATTTTGTGCGGCCCGCGCGGACCGCCGGCCAGAACGGGACTTCCGGCAGGCTCAACGGCAATGATCTTGATATTCGGATTGAGTTTTTTAAGCGCGCGTCCGCAGCCGGTAAGCGTTCCGCCGGTGCCAACGCCGATCACCAGCGCATCAACTTTACCGCCGGTATCGTTCCAGATTTCAAGCGCCGTTGTCTGCTCGTGCACCGCCGGATTGGCAGGATTTTCGAACTGGCTGGGCTGGATTGCACCAGGCGTTGCGGCCACCATCTCATTGGCCTTGGCAATAGCCGCCGGCATCCCGCCAGCAGCAGGCGTCAATTCGAGTTCGGCTCCAAGGTGCGCCAAAATCTTGCGCCGCTCGATCGACATGCTTTCCGGCATAACGAGGATCAGCTTGTAGCCGCGCGCGGCCGCGACGAAGGCGAGACCGATGCCCGTGTTGCCCGATGTCGGTTCAATGAGGGTGCTCTTGCCGGGCGTGATTTTTCCTTGCGCCTCAAGCACGTCGATCATCGATACGCCGATGCGGTCCTTCACGCTCGAAAGGGGATTAAAGAATTCCAGCTTGATCAGCACATCCGCGCGCGCGCCATGCGCCTTCGCTAGCTTCGCGATGCGCACGAGCGGCGTGTGGCCGATGGTTTCCGTGATGTCGCCATAAACGCGGCCACGACCCCAAGACTTCGTGGCTTTGAGCGTTTTGATGTCAAGAATCTGGTTCATGGGAGCGGGTCCATCGTGGTTGCAGGCCGGGCCATTTGGAATACCCTTGCTATCATCGCAGGATCAAATGGTATTTGTGAGAAATACATACCCAGAAACCAAGAAATTATGGCGACTTTTTCTTCGTAGCAGGTTCTTTGGCAACGCTGCGCTTCGTTGCCCCTGGCTTTGCCGCTATGGCCGTCTTTTTTCGAGGCCCAGGCAATGCGACAGCACGTGCTTTTAAACCCGTTGAGCCGAACCCGCCTGCGCCCCGTGCGGTCGTTGTGACCGTCTTCCGAACCTTGAGCTTGGCTCGCGTGACGGGCGCTAAGATAAACTGGGCAATGCGTTCGCCGCGCGCGACCACGAAATCGTCTTGTCCGAGGTTGACGAGGATGACCTGCACTTCGCCGCGATAGTCGCTGTCGATGGTGCCAGGGCTATTTAGAACGGTGACGCCGTGTTTCAGGGCGAGACCGGACCGCGGCCTCACCTGACCTTCGGTGCCTTCTGGCAATTCGAAAATCAGACCCGTCGGAATGAGGGCGCGGGCACCCCGCTTTAAAGTGACCGGCGCTTCGTCTGCGACGGCTGCCACGAGATCAAAGCCAGCCGCCGCAGACGAATGGTAAGCCGGGAGCGGCAGGCCGCGTGCATGAGCCAACTGCACCAGCTTGATTTTCTGTTTGGTTGTTTTCGACTTATTCGGTTTGCGATTTTTTGCCATCATACGTCCACCTGGGTCTTGATCAGATGCTCTGCCGCACGTGTCATTAAATACGTGGCTACGTCACTCTTAGTCATGTCAGGTAAGCTCTCGACACCGGCGGCTGAAATCACATGCACAGTATTGCGATCGCCGCCAAAAATGCCGGTGTGCGCTGACACATCATTCGCCACGATCCAATCGGCACCTTTCGATTTGCGTTTGGCTTGGCCATGTTCAATGACGGCTTGCGTTTCTGCTGCAAAGCCGATGACCAGTGCCGGGCGCCCTTTACGAAGTGCAGCGACGGTTTTTAGAATGTCGGAGTTCTCGACAAGTACCAGCGTGGGAGCCTTTGATTTGGCGCCCTTCTTGATTTTTTGCGGTGCCGCGTCAGACACGCGCCAATCGGCAACGGCTGCCGCAAAGATTGCGATATCCGCCGGCAAGGCGCCATTCACGGCGGCCATCATATCAGTGGCGGTCTCGACGTTGATGACATTCAAATCCGCCGGAACTGGAAGTGCAACCGGGCCGGAAATGAGCGTAACCTTTGCACCCAAGTCCCGGGCAGCGGCAGCGATCGCGTAACCTTGCTTGCCCGACGAACGATTTGAAAGAAACCGCACCGGGTCGATGGGTTCGAGTGTCGGGCCGCTGGTCACAAGCACGTGCCGCCCACTCAGCGGCCCGGTTGACGCTTTGCTGTTTTTGGTAGCGCCCGAGCGGCCCAAACACCGCTCTATTTCGGCCAGGATGTCCAAGGGCTCCGCGAGGCGGCCTGGCCCCGCTTCGCCGCGCTCAGCCATTTCGCCCGTCACCGGACCAACGAATGCCACGCCGTCAACTCTGAGTTGCGCCACGTTGCGCTGCGTCGCGGGATTGAGCCACATGCGCGGGTTCATGGCGGGCGCAACAAGGATTGGTTTATCCGACGCCAGCAAAACAGCGGTCGCCAAGTCATTGGCGTGCCCGCCCGCCATTTTTGCCAAGAGATCTGCCGTCGCTGGTGCCACGACGATCAGATCCGCTTCACGAGACAGCCGGATATGGCCAATCTCGCGTTCGTCATCGAGGTCGAACAGGTCTGTGAACACGCGCTCGTTGCTCAAGGCGCCGATAGCTAGAGGCGTTACGAATTGGGCACCAGCCTTCGTCAGCACCGTGCGCACGTCAAAACCGCGCTCACGCATGCGGCGAATAAGGTCGAGGCACTTGTAGGCGGCAATGCCGCCGCCGATGATGAGAAGGATACGTTTCGCCACAAGGTCACCGCAGAAATTTGATTGGGTTAAGACTAGTGCCCTGCCGTGCAGGTGCCAACCGAAGACCGCGCCCAGCCTTTACAGTTGGCCTGGATATCACGAGTGCCCAAGCGTTAACCCTGAAAGCACCATCTTTAAATGCCTCTCAAAGGATCCACGAATGCTGCAGCGATTTGTCTTGAGGACTGTACTGGTTCTAGCGGCAGCCGTCGCACCCGCCCTGGCAACGGCAGAGGAGGTTTCGGGCAAGGCCGTCAGCATTTCGCGGCCCTGGGCGCGGGCAACGCCCGGAGGCTCAACGATTGGCGCGGCCTACGTCGAGATATCGGGACTGGCAAGTGCTATCGGTGACAAACTGATCGGCGCGTCGTCGCCCATGGCGGGGCGTGTCGAAGTCCATACGCATCTGACGGAAGACGGAGTCATGAAGATGCGGAAGGTCGAGTCTGTTGCTGTTTTGGCTGGGCAGACCCTCAAGTTGGCACCCGGTGGGGAACACCTCATGCTGTTTGATCTCAAGGCCCCACTCAAAGAGGGAGAGATTATGCCGTTGACGCTGAAATTCGAGACGTCAGGCGACATGGAGCTTTCCGCCATTGTAACCTCCGTAGGAGCAATGGCACCGCCCGGAGAGGCTAAAGCTGCAACAAGTCCGCGTGCTGACGCAAAAACAGGCGCGGCAGGTTCGGATGCTGGAAGCCACGATGGGTCAGGAGCAGGCAGTCATGAGGGGAATTAAAATTTCCTGAAAAATCCGGAATAAATCCTGTCTCAAAAAAGCATATGAACCTCTTGACAATGGTGCGTCATTTTTACATGGTCCGCGCCAAGCCGGGTTGAGAAATCAGCCTCATAAGTATCACCTCAAGGTGGACGATCGGCCCAAGTCTGGGGAGACTGCAACGGGGCTGCACGAGAGTGCGGCCCCGTGCTGCGTTTGAGGCCTCCAAATCGCCGTCCCGGGTTCCCTCGACCCGGCAGCACGCCCTCTCGTCCTAAGATTGACACCATCGGCAGTAGCCTTTTCGTTTCGCAGTCAGCCTCAGAGCGGGTAAAATCTCTGATCCGTTGCAAGCCACTTAACGGGCCCCCCGGCATGATCGAAATCGTCTTGAGTTTGCTGTGTCTCGCAGGCGGCGTTAGCCTGGCGCTCGGGATCTTCAACGGCGTTTTGCCGCTGGGCGGACTGGCGTTTATCGGCGGGACATTTCTGGCAGCCGTTGGCGGCGTATTGCTCACGCATGGGATCTACCGCGTCGTGCGTCAGCGATATGATGGAGATGACCACGGCTTGCGCACGCGCGCTCTCATGGGAACATCAGCCCTCACAGCCGGCTTTCTGGCGATTGCGATTATCGCCGTGTTGGGTCAACTCACGGTCTCGGGAGTGGCGGCTGGATATCACTCCGTAGCCGAGGTGCTGCCCCTCGCCCTGTTCGCTCTGTTCTTGGCCTACAACCGGCGCCAATCCGCAATTGATCGCGAGGCGGTCCAGCGGGCGCAATCCCGGCCGGAGTTGCGCTATGACGCGTGATGCGGGCGATGGCGCATCGGCGCTCATCGAACACAGCGGGAAAATTATACTTGTGATCCTATGCGGCTTTGTCAGTTTGGCCGCGCTGGTTTTGATTTCAGAGAACATGGGGGCCGGCCAGCCGTCGATTTACATTGCAGTCATGGCAGTTGTCGTGAGTGTGCTGCTCAGCCTCGGGTGGGCGGCCCGCACGGCTGACCCGGTTGAGTTCTATGTTTCAGGACGGCAACTGTCCCCTTCGGTCAACGCGTTGGCGGGGATGGCGGGCTGGCCGGCAATTCCTGTTTTCACGGCCTTTGCGGCAGTGCTGTACTCGTTCGGGTTTGACGGTCTCGCTTTTGCAATTGGGCCACTGCTCGGCCTCTTTGTGGCAGGCGTCATGATCACGCCAGGCCTGGCGGCGTCGAAGGCGGCGACGGTTCCGGGCTTTTTGGCTCTCAGATTTGGCAGCACGGCACGGGTGATCTCGGCCCTGATCATCGCCACGGTCTCGTTTGTTGTCTTTGCCGCTGCACTCGCATCTGCTGCGGGCTTAGCAGCGCAAATCTTCGCCATTCCATTGCCGTTGGCTGCGGGCGCAACGGCGTGTCTCGCGGCCGCGTGCCTTCTGCCCGGCGGAATGAACAGTCTAACCTGGATGGGTGTCGTATGTGCACTGCTGTTGGTCGTAACCCTCGCGGGCACAACGGTCGCGATATCGGTCACTGGATTTGATCGCATAGTGCCGGCGGTTGCATCCGCTGAAGCCTTGCACGCGCTCTCCAACCTTGAATTTAGCATGATCGAAAAAGGCGTCGCTGAAGCCGCCCAGTTGAAGCCGCATGCAAAGCCCTTCCTGCAGATTGATGCCGCTAACTTCTTTGGTTTGATCTTCAGTCTGATGGCCGCCACCGCGATGCTGCCTCACCTGCTGCAGCGATCGCTGACGGTGCCATCCCAAAGGGCGGCACGCTCTACGGCTGCATGGTTGCTGGCCG
>JANNXL010000568.1:0-4989 GCA_031409575.1 Hyphomicrobium sp. | reverse complement strand
TGCCGGACTCATCGATGAATTGTGCGTTGCCCTAAAAGCCCAAGGCCTCGGCGTGCGGCGGCTATGTCTCACTCTGTACCGCGCCGATGGCACCCTTGGTCACGTGCAGGCTGGCTTCAGCAGCGCCATCTGCGAAGCGCCGCACATGATCCGGCTGGTGCGCGAAAAACTGAACCACCTCGACGCCGGCTTTGGCATCGACATGGTGGTGGCAGATGGCCATGGGGCCGAGCGCCTGAGCGCATCCCAAGTGCCGCTCGATGCACACGAGGCCGCCGTACAGGATGGTGCAACATCACTCTTGATTGACAGGTTGTCTAACCGGCTCGGTGCGCGCAATATTTACAGCCTCGGAGCGCACGCCAGTCACATCCCCGAGCGGGCACAGCGCCGCCAGCCAGCCGGCGCGCGTCCTCAAGGCATTATAGTCCCCCTGCGAGCACCGCGCGCGCGCCGCCCGGTCTTTCTGTTGCAGCCGGCCGAGCCCATCACCGTCATGGCGGAGGTGCCCGAAGGCATTCCCAAACAGTTCGTCTGGAGGCGTGTGCGCCGCCGCGTTGTCAAAGGCGAAGGGCCCGAACGCATAGCCCCGGAATGGTGGCACTCGATTGGCACAGCCGCGCCCGCCGCCAGCTCCCCACGGGATTACTACAGCCTCGAAGATGACGCTGGAATGGGCTTCTGGATCTTCCGGCAAGGGCTCTACCAGAGCGCCAGCGCCGAGACGTCACCGCGCTGGTTTATCCACGGTCTGTTTGGATGAGGCAGGCCGTGATGCGTTATGCGGAGTTGCAGGTCACGACCAACTTCTCCTTTTTGCGCGGCGGCAGCCACGCCGAAGAGCTGGTCGCGCAAGCCAAAGTTTTGGGTCTTGAGGCCATCGCCGTCACTGACCGCAACACGCTGTCGGGCGTGGTGCGCGCCCATGTGGCCGCCAGGGACGCAGGGCTTCGTCTCGTGATTGGAACGCGGCTCGATCTAACGGATGCGCCCAGCCTATTGTGTTTCCCAACGGACCGCGCCGCCTATGGCCGCCTGTGCAGGCTTTTATCGCTGGGTCAGGGCCGCGCCCTCAAAGGTCACTGCATATTGCATCTCGACGATGTAGCAGCCTTGGCCAGCGGTCAGATTTTTATCGCCCTTGCCCCGCAAGATATGATTTCAGCACCAAATCCCAGCTTCGAACGCGATCTCAGCCGCCTCAAATCGGCACTCGAACCCGCGCCGCTTTATCTCGCTGCAACCCACCTCTATCGCGGTGATGACCGGGCACACATTGCCGCTCTGGGCGCACTGTCAAAACGCTCCGCCACACCGCTCGTCGCCACCAACGACGTGCTCTACCATGCGGCCCACCGGCGGCCATTGCAGGATGTGCTGACGTGCGTGCGCAAGCACACCACGATTGCCGAAGCCGGCTTTCATCTCGAAGCCAATGCCGAGCGTCACCTGAAAAAGCCGATTGAAATGTTTCGCCTGTTTTCCGGCTTCGAAGATGCCATTGCGCGCACCATTGAGATCACAAATGCTTGCCGCTTTTCACTAGACGAACTTGTCTACGAGTACCCCGATGAACCTGTCCCCCCAGGCAAGACCGCACAAAGGCATCTCGAAGCGTTGACCTTCGAAGGCGCCCGTCACCGTTTTCCCGAAGGCGTACCCGCGCACATCAATGTCACGCTCGAACGCGAACTGGCACTGATCAAAACCCTCGACTACGCGCCGTACTTTCTCACCGTCCACGACATCGTTACGTTTGCGCGCGCGCGCGGCATCTTATGCCAGGGCCGCGGCTCAGCCGCCAACTCGTGCGTCTGTTATATGCTCGGCATCACCGCCGTGAACCCGACAGAGGTCGATCTGCTGTTTGAGCGTTTCGTATCGAGTGCGCGCAAAGAGCCGCCCGATATCGACGTCGATTTCGAGCATGAGCGGCGCGAAGAGGTCATCCAATACATCTACGCCCGCTATGGCCGCGACCGGGCCGGCCTTGCCGCCACCGTCATTTCTTATCGCGCGCGGTCGGCTGTACGCGATGTAGGTAAGGCCATGGGTCTGTCGGAAGATTCGGTCTCTGCACTCGCTGGCATGGTGTGGGGCACGCGCTCGGGCGGCACGCTGCCGGAAAAGCACGTGCGTGAAGCCGGTCTCGACCCCGCCGATCCGCTGCTCGCCACCGTGCTCGAATTGAGCAGCGAACTGACAGGATTCCCGCGCCATCTTTCGCAGCATGTCGGCGGCTTTGTGCTCACGCGCGGCCCGCTCACCGAAGTTGTACCCGTCGGCAATGCCGCCATGGCCGATCGCACGTTCATCGAGTGGGACAAGGACGACATCGCAGCGCTTGGCTTGCTTAAAATCGACGTGCTGGCACTCGGAATGCTGTCGTGCATCCGCCGCGCCTTTGGCCTGCTCGAAGCTCATCACGCCCGGCCCATGAGCCTCGCCCGGGTGCCGCGCGAAGATAGCGCCACCTACGACATGCTGTGCCGCGCCGATTCAATCGGCGTGTTCCAGGTCGAAAGCCGCGCGCAAATGAACATGCTGCCGCGCCTGCGCCCGCGCACGTTCTATGATCTCGTGATTGAGGTCGCGATCGTGCGTCCGGGGCCCATTCAAGGCGACATGGTGCATCCCTATTTGCGCCGCCGCTCAGGCATCGAGCCGGAGTTTTATCCAGCACCCGCGCTCGAACATGGCCCCCCTGACGAACTTAAAAATATCCTCGGTAAAACCAAAGGTGTGCCGCTGTTCCAAGAGCAAGCCATGCGCATTGCCATGGTGGCTGCGAAATTTTCCGATGAAGATGTCAACGAGCTGCGCAAGGCCATGGCCACGTTCCGCCGGCGCGGCACCATCGGATTGTTACAGGATAAAATGATCGGGGCCATGGTAGGGCGCGGCTATGATCCGGAATTTGCTACCCGCTGCTTTAATCAAATCAAGGGCTTTGGCGAATACGGCTTTCCCGAGAGCCATGCGGCGAGCTTCGCGCATCTCGTCTATGTATCCGCCTGGTTGAAATGCCATTACCCGGCAGCCTTCGCCTGCGCGCTCCTCAACTCCCAACCCATGGGTTTTTACGCGCCAGCCCAGATCGTGCGCTGCGCCCGCGAGCATGGCGTCGAGGCACGGGCAGCCGACGTCAACTTCAGCGATTGGGATGCAACGCTGGAAGATACGCGCGTGCAAAATCTTCCCGCGCTGCGCCTTGGCCTGCGCCAAATTGACGGTGTGCAAGAAGAAGAAATCGAAAAATTGATCGCGGCGCGTGAAATCAATACACGCACCTTCCGCGACATTCACGATGTTTGGATGCGCGCTGGCGTCAAACTCTCCACGCTGGAAAAGCTCGCCAGCGCCGATGCCTTCCGCTCGATGGGGCTCGACCGGCGGCAGGCGCTGTGGGAAGTGAAGGCGCTCGCCAACGCGCCACCATTACCGTTGTTTTCGTGGGGTCAAACACAAGAGACCGGACTGGAGCCTTCAACCACGCTACCGGTCATGCCGCTCTCAGAGCATGTCGTTTGCGATTATCAAACCTTGCGGCTGTCGCTCAAAGCTCATCCCATGAGTTTTCTGCGTGAAAAATTCCGCGCCGCAAATGTGTGCTGCTGCGCTGATCTCGCCGCCTTAAAAGACGGCGCATCGGTTGCCATCGCCGGGGTCATTCTGGTGCGACAGCGGCCGGGCAGTGCCAAGGGCGTTGTGTTTATGACCATTGAAGATGAAACGGGCGTTGCCAACGCGGTCGTGTGGCCCAAGACTCTGGAGCGTTTCCGTAAGATCGTCATGGGCGCACGTCTCATCCTCATCAAGGGCCGCATTCAGCGCCATGAAGACATCATTCATGTGGTCTCATCGGTGCTGGAAGACCGCAGCGAGTGGCTGGGCTTACTTTCAGAAGATGCCACGGACATGAAGATGCCCATCGCCAACGCCGACGAAGTAACCAAACCTGGGCCTGACCCGTTTGCTCGCGAAAGCGGAACACATCCGCGCTGGCCAAGTCCAGCCCTGCCAATCCGGCCACGCTCGACGCATCCACGCGGCGAGCGCGTGATCCCAAAATCGCGGGATTTTCATTGATGCTCCGGGCACTAAAGGCAGCTCAACTGCGCGCGATGTGAGAAACAAGTCTCATGAAAGCCCTGATGCGCTCGACGTCGTGGTACTCGTGCAGCCGGGCGATTTTTCTATCTTTCACTTCAAAGACGTGCCGCATCACGCCCTGAATGGCCTCGCCGGTCGCCTTGTGCTTGAAAGAATACGCCACCTGACCGCGGACTGTATCCCCGGTAGCTGAGCTTACCGTACCTTCGTAGTGCAACACATCGAACTGATCAAAGATCGTCTGAAGCCGGTCGGATGCCGCAGCCTTCCCTGTTAACTCGCCGCCGCCGAACGGCAAAATCTCTTGAGGAATAAACACAGCCACAGTTACATCGTCTGCGAAAAGAGCTAAAATGGCAGCCTTATCCCTGGCCCGGCTGCATTTCCAAAAAGCACAAACCACGTCAATGGCAACAGCCGATTCCATCTTCATCGCAAGGCAAATCCTCTTAGAAAATTTAGCGTCTGCAAATATCGGCTACTTCAAACGGCGGGGCTGCTGGTGTCAGGGCATGTCGGACTCATTGCCGGCGGCCAATAAAAGATCGAGTACGCACAAATTTCAATAGGTCCTGGAGAAGGCCAGCGTCGCACTAATTTGCTCGCCTTGCCGGCTCACTCAATGCGCTCCCTTCGGCCCCCATAAACACAGCCAGGATACGCATCGGTGCAGCCCCGGAGTTGCGGCCGTTGTGCGCGACAGCCATGGCTTCAAGAACAGCGTCGCCAGACTTGTAGATCCGCGAACTCATGTCGCCATAGTCGACCGTCAATTCACCTTCGAGCACATATCCAAAGGCCGGGATTCCATGGGTGTGCCAGCCCGTGACTTCGCCGGGCTGCAAGGTCAAAACAATGGCCGTCACCTTGGCAGGC
>JANNXL010000567.1:0-6693 GCA_031409575.1 Hyphomicrobium sp. | reverse complement strand
CCAATGGCGGACGAAATCGGTGTGCCTGTTTTTTTGATGGGATGGATGCCTGCGACCATCTCGGCCGTACCCAACCCGCTTGTCTCAAGAGCGTAAATCCGCACGACCTGATCTTTGGTCAAGCCAAGTGCCAAGGCTTCGCGCGCGTAACGGAGCTTGAACTCGCGCTCCGGAATGCGTTCGGGGATGAAATTAAATTGCTCGCGCGCACTTGATAGAAAATCCAGAAGGCCTGGCTTTGGTGCCGGAGGCGGACCCTCGGCGCTCTTCTTTTCCTGGAAGGCCGACCAGCGCTTGGCGAGTTCAGGTGAGAGCGTCGGGCCGGCATACGCGGGAGGAAACGACATCACATAGTCGTCTGTTCCGAGCGCCGAATCGGCAGCCTTCTTGCGTTTGCGCAAGTTGCGCTTGTCGTTGACAGCCTTCCAATAGGATTCAAGGCTTGCGGCATGGCGGTTCTGCGCTGCGATGTAGGCTTGAAACGGATCACGTTCGGCATCCGCCAGCGTTTCAGCAAATTCACTCGCCGTGCGCCCGGCATGGGCGGGACCTACCGCCAACCCAAAACCCATTGCAACCGTGAACACAACAGCAGGTATTAGCCGACGTAGCCCGTTCCAGGCAGTGGCTACCCGGAGATGTCTGCTGCTGGCGCTCAAAATGGCCATTCCTTTCAAAGGCTGTCCGTTCTGACGGCTCCAAAGGTCAGAATAATGACCTCACTCGTGTTGCAGGAAAAACTACACATGTTACCGCAGTGTCTGGCCTGTCTACTTCATCAGCCCGTGCTATGATTCTGCATGCATCGTACCACAACCTGCGCTCACAGCATGGACAGCAAGCCCCTCACATCCCAGGCCTTTGCGGCGATGGCGCGGCGCACGTTGCGCCAAATCCCGCAGGACCCCAGCCAGGCTTCGACCGGGCACCGCCCTTCCGATTTTGATCTCAATCCGGGTCACGAGACCGGTATTGTCCCGCCTCTCCAATACCGTCAGGCGGCCGTGCTGGTCCCTATCGTAGCTCACCGTGAACCGGCCCTGCTTCTCACTCAACGCACCTCGACACTGACCAAACATGCGGGCCAAATCGCCTTTCCGGGAGGGACGGCAGACGCCACCGACACAAGTCCGTTGATGACGGCGCTGCGTGAGGCTGAGGAAGAGATCGGGCTCCAGCCGAACTTGATCAATGCGTTGGGCTATCTTGATTGTTACCGGACCGGCACAGGATATGTGATCACGCCCGTCGTCGGGATTGTCGAACCTGGCTTTGAAATCACCCTCAATAGCGACGAGGTGGAGGGCGTGTTCGAAGTTCCCTTAAGCTTTCTGATGGACGCGGCCAATCACATCATCGACACCCGGACCCTCCAAGGCCGGAAGCGGCAATTTTATGCCATGCCTCATGATGGCCGCTATATCTGGGGCGCAACCGCTGGTATCATCAGGAATATGTACGAGAGGTTCTTCACGTCATGATCCGCGTTGTCATCGAGAACTTGCTACTGTTTCTGACACCAGCATTCTTGTACTTCGCCTACGTTCTCATCACAGGCAGAGCAGAGCAAGGCCAGGCTGGAAACGATACCGCAAACCCTGCCGCGAACCTCTTCGATGGCGCACCTTTTGTATGGCTGTTCTTTGCCGGTACCGCACTTGTCCTTCTGATGCTGGTCGCATTCGGATCGAACTCGGGCGGCAAGCCTGGCCAGCAATATGCGCCCCCGACCATGAAGGACGGGCGCATTGAACCCGGACACATGCAATAGTGCGCCCGCCCACATTCCTGCCGTTGCCATCCTTAGCCCAGGCATCTTGGCTTCGAAGCCCAGAGACACAAGCGGTTCTCGCTGCACTTGCCAATGCCGGACACGATGCACGCATCGTGGGTGGAGCCGTGCGCAACGCCCTGATGGACCGGCCTGTTAAAGATATCGACATTGCTACGACGGCCGCGCCCGCCGCCATTATTGACGCCGCTCGCAATGCCGGGCTGCGCGCCATTGAGACGGGGATCGAACACGGCACCATCACGGTCGTTTCCGCTCATACGCCGTTCGAGGTGACAACGCTACGCCGCGATGTTGAAACTGACGGTCGCCGTGCGCGGGTGGAATTCACGGCCGACTGGGCCGAAGACGCCCGCCGCCGCGACTTTACGATCAACGCGCTCTATTGCAATGCAAATGGCAAGATCTTCGATCCGCTCGGCGGTTACGAAGACCTTGTGCATCGCAGGGTCGTTTTCATAGGCTCGGCCGAAGACCGGATCCGCGAGGATTATTTGCGCATCTTGCGTTTCTTCCGCTTTACCGCCGAATGTACGAATGGGCCGCCGGACCTTGCCGGATTGCAGGCCTGTTTGGCGTTGAAGAGCGGTATCTCTCAGCTCTCTGGCGAACGCCGCCGCATGGAACTGTTGCGCATCCTGGCCACCACTCGGGCCCCAGCGATTGCGGCCGTCATGGCCGAAACCGGTGTCCTAAGGATAGCTCTTGGGCTGGACGGCGACGTAGCCATGCTCGCGCGTGTCGCAAACATCGAAGACGCAGCAGGCATCCTCCCCGATCCCGTTCTGCGGCTCGGCGCAATCGGGCTCACGAAGCCAAGTGCGGCGATAGCCCTTCGCGATAGCTTGAAACTTCCCTCCATCGAGGATGAGCGGCTTTCCCGCATGGCGCTTCCCGATCGCTCATTCGATCCCAGCGCATCAGAGATTGAAGCAAAGGCATTCGTCTACCGGCATGGCCCGCAATTTTTTCGCGATGGTGTAATTTTAACGTGGGCGCGGACGGCTGCGGATACTCACGATCTAGACTGGCTTGATCGTCTCAATCTGACACAACGCTGGCAGGCTCCTGAGCTACCGGTGCGCGGCACAGACGTGTTGGCGCTTGGAATTGCATCCGGACCCGAGGTTGGTCGCATCCTCTCAGCCTTTGAAGACTGGTGGATTGCATCAGACTTTCCGATGACCCCCGCGTTACTTGCCAAGCGGCTGCAGCAGACGATTACAGTTACGAAATCGTAAATCAGCACTTTCGCTTTTTCGCGCATATCACTAATAATGCGTTAGCGCTGCCGGCGGGCTGCGCGCGTGTATTGCGTAGGTTGCCCATGAATTTTTCACACGATGACGCCGAAATTGTCGCCTTGATGCGCCAGCGCTCGCGGCGCTTGGTACAATCCGTTTTCACGTGCTTTGCATTGTTGTTTGGTGCGCTCGCGATCGCCGCACATCACGTGCCCGAAGCGTTTTCGCTTCCCGCAGACGAAATGCCCCGCATCGCGATGGCGTTCCTTTTTCTCTCCAGCGCCTACACGCTCTTGCTGTTCGTTTGGGATTGGCTGTTCGATGTCAAAGCTTAGACGCCGTTCGCAGGCGGCCGCGAGAGTTGCACCAGATACGGTGCCGCAACGCTGAGTCTTCTGTACTTACCGGGCGCCTTCGAACTCACGAATTGCGGGGACCCTCCTTCGACTGCTCGCATATGCGTTTCCGGATTGACCCAGCCCTATTGGCCAATGGGCAAGCTCATCGCTGGCTGGAACCCGCTTTGCCCAACCTGCGGCCATGGCTGAATTGCACCGGCTTTCAAACTGCCGCACCTCACTTCGGCCCCATGTCACACAGCTGAAACATGACTCTCGTTTGGTGGGGAGAGAAAAGGCGGGCAAGGGGAGGCAACGCTGGATGGATTTTCCCGTGGATACGGACGGTCACCCCGAAAAAATCACCCACTCCTACAAAAGCGTATTTATCTCCGACGTTCATCTGGGAACCCGCAACGCACAAGCTCAGGCACTCCTGGATTTTTTGCGTCATGTGCACTGTGACACGCTCTATCTCGTCGGCGACATTGTCGATTTCTGGAAAGTACGGCGCGGACCGCACTGGCCGCAATCTCACAACGATGTGCTGCAGAAACTCCTGCGCAAAGCTCGCAAGGGCACACGGGTCGTGTTTATCCCCGGTAATCACGACGAGGGCCTGCGCGACTATTGCGGCATGAGCTTCGGCGGCATTGAACTGAAGCGCGACACCATTCACGAGGCCGTCAATGGTAAGAAGTACCTCGTGATGCATGGCGACGAGTTTGACGTCATCGTGCGCTACGCGCGCTGGCTAGCGTTCCTTGGCGATCGCTCCTACGAAATCTCGCTGGCGCTCAACACACCCCTCAACTGGGCACGCCGCTCGCTTGGATTTGGCTACTGGTCGCTCTCTGGCTTTTTGAAGCAGAAAGTCAAAGGGGCGGTTAACTTCATCGGTGAATTTGAAGAGGCACTCGTTGCCGAAGCGCGGCGCCGCGATTGCGACGGGCTCATCTCCGGTCACATACATCACGCCAACAATCGGGACATTGGCGGTATCCACTATCTGAACAGCGGTGACTGGGTGGAAAGCTGCACGGCCATAGGCGAGCGTTCCGACGGCACGTTCGAGATCGTCTACTGGCATCAAGTGATGGCAGCGCGCGCGCTGCAAGCGCCAACACCGCTCCCTGCTTTTGAGCATGCTGCATGAGAATCTTTTTTCAACATCAGACTTCTGGGAGATAACCGGTGACGACCAACACAACGGTGCTTGAGCGCACAAGTGCGGATCTCTTGAGCGATGCCGTGCACCAGCATGGCCGCCTTACCATCCAAGGCTCCCTTGAGCGCGCATTCACGTTCGCCTTCCGCTCGATGGTCTATGCGCAGATCTGGGAAGACCCGGATGTGGATATGGCAGCGCTTGAAATTACCCCGCGCTCGCGGATCGTGACCATTGCTTCGGGCGGTTGCAATATCATGAGCTATCTGACTGCTAGCCCAGCGCAAATCTACGCCGTCGACCTCAATGCAACGCACGTAGCATTGGTGAAATTGAAGCTCGCGGCGGCCCAGTATCTGCCCGATCACGGTGCATTCTTTCAATTCTTCGGAAATGCCAACAGCAAAGCCAACGTCGCACTCTATGACACCGTGCTCGCGCCCCGATTGGACGGCGACAGCCGCGCCTACTGGGAAGGCCGCGAACTCTCTGGCCGCCGCCGCATCAGCCGGTTTGCCCGCAACCTTTACACATTCGGATTGCTCGGCCGTTTCATCACGCTAGGGCATTTAATTGCGCGAACCCTTGGTGCCAACCCGGCAGTGATGATGAAGGCCAAAACACGTGACGAACAGATCGCACTGTTTGAACGTCACTTAGCGCCACTGTTCCAGAAGCGCGTCTTAAAGTGGATGACGAGCCATCGGGCATCGCTGTTCGGGCTTGGGATTCCACCTGCCCAGTACGATGCCCTATGTGATCACGGCAGGCGTGAGATGTCGGAAGTGCTGCACGAGCGTGTGCGCCGCCTCGCCACGGACTTTGATCTCAAGGATAATTACTTTGCTTGGCAAGCCTTTGGCCGCGCCTACACCCAAGACGGGAATGGGCCGCTTCCGCCATACCTCAAGAAAGAAAACTTCGCTGCCGTCAAAATCCGCGCACCGCGCGCCAGCGTGATGAAGGAAAGCCTGATCACGTTTCTGGAGCAGCAACCGGCGGAGAGCCTCGACCGCTACGTTCTTCTGGATGCGCAGGATTGGATGGACGACGACACGCTGAACGCCTTGTGGCGCGAGATCACGCGCACGTCACGCCCCGGCAGCCGCGTCATCTTCCGCACTGCCGGACGCGAGACTATTTTGCCGGGACGGGTTTTAGATCCAACGCTCAACCGCTGGACTTATCACGCAGAGCAATCCGCCCAGTTCCACGCGCAAGACCGCTCGGCGATTTATGGCGGGTTCCATCTTTACACGAAGGCGGACTAAATCTGATGGCTGAAACCTCGGCCGCGGTCCACATGGACCAGATGTATCGCCGCCAGCGCGTCATCTACGATGCCACGCGCGCCTACTACTTGCTTGGCCGGGACCAGCTCATTTGCGAACTTGATGCGGGGCCTGGCTGCCATGTTTTGGAAATTGCCTGCGGAACCGCGCGCAACCTGCTGCGCGCTGCTGATATGTTCCCCAGCGCCAGATTCTACGGCGTCGATATTTCGGCAGAAATGCTGACGACGGCGCGAGCGTCCGTTGCGAAAAGCCAGCACCGCCAGCGCATCAGGCTGGCGCCTGGTGATGCGACGCATTTTGAATTGCCGGCGCTGTTTGGGCTGAAGAGTGCTGACCGAATTTTGATCTCTTACGCGCTGTCGATGATCCCGCCGTGGGAAGCCGTGCTCGACGAAGCATTGCGGCACCTGGCACCCGGAGGGTCACTGCACATTGTCGACTTTGGCACAATGGGCGGTCTGCCCGCGCCAGCGCGACGCGCGCTGGTTGCATGGCTGGCGCACTTCGACGTGACCCCACGGCACGATCTGGAAGCCGCATGCCGGGCGGCTGCACAACGGCATGGCGTGACGTGTAACTTCCGCCAAAGCCCGCGTGGTTACTGGGCGTCGGCCGTACTACAGCGAGCATAGAAACGGGAGCACGAAAAAGGCCGCTGCGAAGTCTCGCAACGGCCAATTTTACCAATAGACGTTGAGCGCGAGCGCGCCGGACTTTAGAAGTCCATGCCGCCCATTCCACCCCTCCCACCCATGCCGCCGCCGGGCATACCGCCGGCGCCGCCTTCCTTCTTGGGACGATCGGCAATCATGGCTTCCGTGGTTATCAAGAGTCCAGAGACCGAAGCTGCGTCCTG
>JANNXL010000566.1:0-4643 GCA_031409575.1 Hyphomicrobium sp. | reverse complement strand
GATGTCCTCGACAAGACCAACAGCAAGCTTGTGCTTGATGTCTTTCGCTGCCGTTTTGGTAGCGAGCGCCTTGATCAGTGCTCCAGCGTCTTCCGGTTCGGCAGGGCCGAAGCCATAGCGCGCACCGCTTGCGTCTTCGATTTCGATCAGCGGTTCCAGCCAAAGCATGCCGCGCGAACCATTGCGCACAAGTGTGATTTCGACCTGCTGCTTGATGGCTGCGATGGTGAGAGCGGCGGCAACTTCGTTCGCACCGCAGGCGACGGCGGCGGCATCGCGTGGAACGTAAACGCGGATCGCTGTCATGCCCCGGCTTCCTTCAACAAAGCGTCGAGTTTCGTTTCCGTGAGGCGGCCAATAATTCTGCCATTCAACATCGCCGAGGGTGCGGTGGCACACAGGCCCAGGCAGTAAATCGGTTCCAAAGTGACCCGGCCGTCGGCGGATGTGTTGCCGCACGAAACGCCAAGGCGGTCTTCGGCGCGTTTAACCAGTGTTTCGCAGCCCATCGACTGGCACGCCTCTGCCCGGCACAACTTGAGGATGTTCTTGCCCGGCAGCTCGCGCCGGAAGTCGTGATAAAACGTAACAACGCCATGCACTTCGGCGCGCGACAGGTTAAGCTCTTGAGCGATAACGGGAACAGCTGCTTCAGGCACATGACCAAAGGCGTGCATGGTGGCGTGTAAGATCGGCATCAAAGGCCCTTCTAGGCCCTTGTGATCCGCCACAATCGCGCGGGTACGTTCCGCGCTCCAGGGTTCATGTGGGGTCATCCAGCGCAGCTCCTAGAACAGTTCCAGTTTCACCATGCCTGAGCCGGGCATCCCCAATCAATAGAGCTGTTTCGTGCCTTGATAGAAAAATCCTATCAAGACTTAACAGATTATGAAATCAATCAGTTAGACGACGTCGGAGCGGCCAAACGTAGTGCGGCGGCCGCCGTGCAGCTGATGGCACTTCCCGATATCTAATTCGGCGGCACGGGAACGCCCAAAACGCGCTCTTTTTCAATCTTACGAGCACACGCTAAAAACGCCGAAACTGTGGGCGGGTGCGGTTCCCGGCTCTTGAGAATAAGCCCGATCTGATGCGTGACCGTCGGCTGGGTCAACGCCAGCGCTTTGAGTTGCATGGGCGGATCAAAACGCGGCCCCACCCCCAACGCGGCGATCGTCGCCCAATCGCCCGTACGCACGTGCACGTGCAGCATCATCATTGAGTTGCTCTCAATCGAGGGCGCCGACATCCGGCCTGACTCGGCCAAATGGCGATCAATAATGCGGCGGTTCTGCATGTCCTTGGTCAGCAAGCACAACGGCAGGCTGGCGGCTTCCGCCCACGTGATGGTGTCGCGTTGCGCGAGCGGACTATCCGGGGAAACCAGCAGCACATAGCGCTCTTCATAGAGTTGCACGATTTGGAAGCGCTGCAATGGTTCCGTATCGATGTAGGAAATGCCGATATCAATTTCGATGTCGTCGAGCTTGGACAAGATCTGATCCGAAGTCATGGCCAGCACTGTCAGCCCGACACCCGAATACTTGGCTTTAAAGCGCAACGACAGATCGGGCACGAACGGCAACGCCGTAGGAATGACGCCCAACCGCAAATGCCCGCTGAGCCCCAATTTCAGTGCGTCAATTTCCTGACGCATGGTGCGTGCATCACCCACAATGCGCCGCGCCCAATCGAGAATGCGCTCACCTTCCGGCGTAAAGCCGATAAATCGCGACCCGCGCTCGACGATCAGCACCCCGAGCTGCTCTTCCAAACTTTTAAGAGATGCAGACAGTGTCGGCTGGCTCACGCCGCAGCTTTCCGCGGCGCGGCTGAAATGCCGTTCGCGAGACAGGGCCAGCAGCAATTCAAGCTTGTCGATCATACTGAACTATAGGGCGGGGCCGCGCGGGTGCAACACGGCACCTACTTGTTCATCAACAAATAGGCCGCATAGAGCAGCGTGATGCTTAAGACCACTCGCAGCAGCCAGTCGGGGATGTGCCCGGTGAGCCGCGAGCCGATAAGAATACCCGGCACCGACCCCGCCAACAGCGCGCCCAGCAGCGTGACATCGAGATTTCCGAGCCCGGCGTGGCCCAGGCCCGAAACCAGCGTCAAAGGCACCGCATGCACAATGTCTGTTCCAACGACACGCCGCGCAAGCAGCATCGGGTAAAGCCCTGTCAGCACCGCGACGCCAATAGCGCCCGCGCCGACCGACGTGAGAGCGACCAGAACGCCGAGCACAAACCCGAATAGGAATGTTCCAAGTCTGCGCGGGGGCGTGGATACAGACGCTGTGTCCTCGCTGGGTTGCACCCGGCGCAGCAATGGCATGAGTGCGATGGCAATGGCGCTGAACACCAAAGCAACCGACAAAACCTTGCGAATGGCGGCGGCCATCAGATGCGTGTCTGTATGGAAAAAATAAAGCCAGCCTACGACAAGGGCAGCACCCGGCAGGCTACCCAAAGCCAGCCATCCCAAGATGGGCCAATTGACATTGCCCAGCCGGTGATGCCGCAGCGCAGCGCTCGCCTTGGTGATGGAGGCAAAAAGCAAATCGGTGCCCACCGCAATTGCAGGCGGAAAGCCAAAACCTATCAGCATCGGCGTCGTCAGCGAGCCCGCGCCGACGCCCGTTATGCCGATCAGAAAGCCAATCAGAAAGCCCCCGCTGACAATCAAATGCAGGTTCGTTGTAATGAGATCCATGTGACGGGTGTGCCTAGGCTCTCGCAACGCGGTTGGGTGGGGGCAAGGCAAGTCGAGTTTGCTGGTGCACAGTCATGCGATCGCCTTAACAATCGTCCTCAGGCTCAGTAGCACAATCACGCACCCCACAAGGATCATCAAGACCTTTGCAGGCAAATGTTTCGTGGCAAGCGCTGCCAACGGCGCTGCAATAACGCCGCCGACGATGAGCCCTGTGATGATGGGCCAGAGTTCGAGGCCGATTGTCAGAAAGAACGTGGCCGAAATGGCTAACGTGACAAAGAACTCGGCCATATTTACCGAGCCGATGGCGTAACGCGGCGTGGCACCTTGCCCAAGCAGTGTCGACGTGACGATGGGTCCCCAGCCCCCACCGCCGATTGCATCCACAAGACCGCCAATAAATCCGAGCGGGGCGACATTGTTTGGCGGCACATCTACAAACGATGGTTTGCGGTGCACGGCCTTATAGATGATGAACAACCCAAGCAGGAGGAGATAGCCGCTGATGTACGGTTTGAAGACTTCGCCTGGCACATTGGACAAAACGTAAGCGCCGATGATGCCGCCGATGATACCGGGCACGGCAAGCCGCCAGATTAACCGGCGATCGACGTTGCCCAGCTTCCAATGCGACAGTCCTGAAGCCGCCGTCGTGAATGTTTCAGCGGCGTGCACGCACGCGCTCGCCGTGGCCGGCGGCAGCCCCATGCTCAGCAGAACCGAAGTCGACGTGATGCCATAGGCCATGCCTATGGCCCCATCGACCATTTGCGCGGCGAAACCCACGAGCACGTAGAGATAAAAATCTTCTGACATTTCAGATTGGCTCGTGGAGGAACTGGCGGCATGCAGACGCTAGCACGATCAGGCGTACACTAAATCGAGTAGTCGGGCGGACTCTCGATTTCAACAGCAACGCCGGCTCCGCGCAAAATCAAAGCAACCTCATTAGCGCGGCGCCGGAACTCTGGCTCGGCATCCGCTGAGTCTTTCAAATCCGCGCACAAGCCGCGCTCCAGCATGGCGCGTGACAGAATGAAGGTGTCGGCCCCAGCCTTGGCGACCGCAGAACTCACTTCAGTGACGACACCTCCAGCGATCGAAGCGCCTGTCACGGCATCGACAAGCATGAAACTTCCGGTTTCAGGTGCATCGGCAAATGTATCGATGGCAGCCCCGCGGCCCAGCGCGATGTGGGCGAGTGCAATATCGTTGACGCTGCAAACCGACGACGGGTTCGACGCGAGCGTTTCCAGATCGAGCAGCGCGCGGATTTCCAGGTTGGATACCGGAATGAGATCGGTGGCGGTCCGCAAGAGATATGCGCCGCGCGGGTCGTAAGCGGTCTCGTTGAGCCACACCAACTTGGTCTCTAAGCTGCGCGCGATCACTGGCTTGTTGTCGGCTTTCGCCATGACGGCACCGCGCGCCACGTCAAGATCGGTATCCAGCTGAATGGCCACCGCATATCCGGTGCTGGCTTCTTGCAAATCGCCGTTCATCGTGGCGATACGCAGCACTTTGGCGCTGCGTTTGGACAACGCGTCGACCAGCGTTTCACCAACGCGCACTGTGCCGGAGCTGACAGTGCCAGCAAGCGCGCGGAAATCGTTGCGGATGTCACGCAGAACGGTCTGCACCGGGAAGCGGAACGGCCCCGATGAGTCCGTGACCCGGCTTGGCAGGCTTTCCAAATGGGTGAGCAACGTCGGCCCGGTGTACCACGGCATATGCTTCGACGCTTCGGCGACGTTGTCGCCGGAGACGGCTGCCACCGGAATGGCAATGGCTTCCCAGAATCCAAAGCGCCACGACAGCGAGCGGAAGTCTGTTTCGATCTGACGGAAGCGTTCTTCCGACCAATCCGCCAAGTCCATCTTGTTGACGGCGAGCACGACGCGCTTGACGCCGACCAAATCGAG
>JANNXL010000565.1:0-3535 GCA_031409575.1 Hyphomicrobium sp. | reverse complement strand
AGCGAGCGTAAATTGCCGCTCAACCCCGAGAGCTGACAGTCAACCCACGATGTGAATGACCCGGTGCAGACGTTCAAACGGCTCTAACATTTTGCAGTTAATGGCCCGTCGCAGACAGCCGGTTCTCCCGCTTTGGGCAGTTATCATTTCAGATCCCGCACCTGTCAGTGCGATGCCCCTAACCGAAAAATTCCCCGGCTGAATTTGATAACCAGTCGTTACTGGAGCCCTTCAAGAAACGCGTCTGCCTCGGCAAGGATCGCGGCTTGGCGCTCTCGCGGCCACCCGGCAAGCGTACGGTAGGGCATCGCCAGCCGCGGATTACCGGAAAGCCGGTCTTTCTGACGGATCAGGAAGGCCCAGTAGAGATAGTTGAACGGGCATGCCTTCGGACCCGTCTTCTGCTTCACGTCGTAGTCGCATCCCCGACAGAAGTCTGACATTCGGTCGATGTAGGCTCCCGAGGCGGCGTAGGGCTTCGACGCCATCTGCCCGCCATCGGCGAAAACGGCCATGCCGAGCGTGTTGGGCATCTCGACCCATTCGATCGCATCGGCGTAGACCGCCAGATACCAGCGCTCGATCTCTTGCGGCGTGACACCTGCGAGCAGGGCAAAGTTGCCTGTCACCATCAATCGTTGAATGTGATGCGAATAGGCATATCGCAGCGTTCCGCCGATCACCTCGCGAAGGCAACGCATGGGCGTGTCGCCGGTCCAATAGAAGGCCGGCAGCTTTCGCGTTGCCTGCAGCGCGTTCCGCTGCTCGTATTCCGGCATCAGGGTCCAGTAAACGCCGCGCACATATTCACGCCAACCCAATATCTGACGCACGAAGCCCTCAATCGCGTTCAGTGGCGCGTTCACCAAACGCCCGGCGGTTTCGGCGGCTTCACAAACCTCACGGGGAGAGAGGAGCCCGATGTTCAACGCCGGCGCCAGCAACGCATGGAACAGGAATGGCGCGCCGGCCTTCATGGCATCCTGATAGTCGCCGAAGCGCGGCAGGCCATTGGCTATGAAGTCATTGAGCGCGAGCAACGCATCGGCGCGTGTTACCGGCCAGCCGAACTCATCGAGCGTGCCAAAATGACCGCTGAAGCGCTGCTCGACCAGCGCCATCACCTCACGCGTCGTATCGTCGGGCGCGAAACGGCGCCGGCCGGGCGGAAGAACGGACGCTGGCAGCGGCTTGCGATTCTCCGAATCAAAATTCCATTCACCGCCCGAGGGCTGATCGCCTTCCATCAAGATGCCATGCTCTCGGCGCATCTCGCGATAGAAATGCTCCATACGCCATGTCCGACGCCCCTGCACCCACCGTGCGAAGCGGGAGCGGCTTGCGAAGAAACGGTTATCGGCGCGCACATCGATTGGCAGCCCCGTCATGGCTTCCCAGTCTTTGACCATTGCCTGCACCCGCCACTCTCCCGGCTCGGTCACAACAAGCCTGTCGGGGGTGTGACGCTCGGCCGCTCGCTGGACTTCGGTTGTCAGCGTGCCGCTGTTGTCTGGCGCGTCGAGCTTCACGTAGTCGACGCTTACACCGCTCCTGATCAGCGCCTCTGCGAAGTGGCGCATCGCGGACAGAAATAGCACGATCTTCTGCTTGTGATGCCGGACGTAGGTGCCTTCTTCGAGCACCTCCATCATGAGAACGATGTCGCGCTCGGGATCAAGCCCGTCAAGCGAGGTGATCTCGAAAGAAAGCTGATCGCCCAGAATGATCCTCAGAGTGCCCAACGCTTGTCCTGTTCTGGAGTCTTAGCTCCTGAATTCACGGCGCTGCCACAGCGTCGGGAGCAGTACTTGACGTTTTCCCAGTACCGCGCCCACTTCTTGCGCCAGGCGAAGGGCCGGCCACAATGAGCGCAGGGCTTGGTCGGAAGCTCTGACTTCTTACGCATCTTGGCCATGGGGCTACCAGGGTACAGGCTGGCCGCGCCAGTCGAAGAAGCCACCGTTGGCCTCGACAGTGAGCTTATCGACGACGGCCAGCAGATGGCGGGACGTTTCAGCAGGCGTGTGAGCACTGTGCCCCGCCTGCGTAAATGGCGCGGAAAGCGTGGTAGCAACCGTCCCAGGATGCAAGGCCACACAGATCCCTTCCGGCGATCGCCGCGCCAATTCTACGGCCGCAGTTCGCACAAGTTGGTTGAGCGCCGCTTTCGAGGCGCGATAGGCGTACCAACCGCCAAGCCGATTGTCGCCAATGCTTCCGACCCTGGCCGACAAGGTGGCAAAGACGGCTTTGCCCGACCGGGGCAACCGCGGAAGCACATGCTTCATGATCAGCGCGGGTCCAAGGGCATTCAACGCGAAGGAGCGCGCTAGATTGCCGGCATCGAGTTGGCGCCAACTCTTCTCCGGACCTTGGCGCTCATCGTGGAGAAATCCCGTTGCATCGATTACGAGCCGAAGATCGCCCATCTCAGCAGCCATCGCTGCGGCGCTCTCAAGGCTGGCCTCGTCCATTAGATCGATTGCCGGAGACGTTTTCCGGCTGAAGCCCACTACTCTCCGGAACTTGTCGGTGGAACTCAACGCCGCAACCAAGGCGCTGCCGATCCCTCCGCTGGCACCGAAAACCACGGCAACACCAGTCTGCGGAAATGAACCGAGATCAACTGAGGGCGCTGGCTCGTGCGATGTTTGCGATGCATCGTTCACTGCATTTGGCTTTCGCGCGTCGCGGCCGCACTAGTGCCTGTGCCACCGCCGTGGACTAAAACGTTCCCTGACACTTCTGTTCCTCGCTGCTCACATCATTTGCCTGGTGACACCTTGCCAATGAAAATTTCAAGACTTGCCCGGCTCATGGGCTTCCAGGAACCACAGAGCCTTGTCGAGCGATCGCGAGAATGCGGTGAAGATATCAGCGGTTCCGATGTCTCCTGCTTCATCGGATGCGCCGATCGCCGCACGGGCCGTATTGGAGAGATCGCCGTAGCGTTCCGCCAATGCGGCCACATGGTCATCCACGCTGATTACATCGGTTGGATACGCCTTGAGTTTGGAACTTCCTGCCACCGCCTGGGTCGTGCCAAGTGCAACCCCACCCAGCTGCACAATGCGCTCCGCCAGAATGTCGACGTGTCCATCCATCTCGGTGCGAAAGCCATCCAGCATTTCATGCACGGCGATGAACTGGCGGCCTCTCAGGTTCCAATGGGCCTGCTTCGCCATCAGTGCGAGATCAATCGCATCGGCCAAGCGCGCGTTGAGTAGCGCTACCACGGTGGTCTTGGTGTTGGATGTCAGATCGTTGCGGGTCTTATGAAGCTTCATGGGTCAATTCCTTCTGGGTTAGTTCAGAATACATCACGTACGTCAAATCTCGTGATTTCGTTCAGCGTTAAGTGCCGTCTGGCCTCCTGGATGACCAGCGCATGGCTCTCAGACGTTTTACCCTTCCAAGGATCGCCGCGAGCGTCGATCGGGCCGGTAGGAAAAGCCGGAATCCGAGTTCAAGTAACGCCAAGACTCCGGCCAGCGCCGCAGCACGCGCGGCCCAACGCCAACCTGGTAAACGCCCC
>JANNXL010000564.1:0-3739 GCA_031409575.1 Hyphomicrobium sp. | reverse complement strand
CCTTCACCTCTGCAGTGACGGCTACCCCGCACGGGCATTGCGAAGCGGCAAAATCGACCGTCACTTTCGTGATGGCAAGGGGATGACACAGCGGGATCAACTCATGTGTCTTCTTTGCAGCCATGATACCGGCAATTCGCGCCGTCGATAGCACGTCACCCTTTTTCGCTGAGCCTGTATCAATCAGGGCCAGCGTTGCCGGCTGCATCGCCACAAAACCTTCGGCACGCGCTGTGCGGCTGGTTGTATCCTTATCCGACACATCGACCATGTGCGCTTCACCGCTACTATTCAAATGCGAGAGTTTGCTCATTTGACTTCTTCTTTTGCGCGCGCGAGCAGAGCCTTTGTAGCAGCCGTCACATCGGCTTGCCGCATCAGGCTTTCGCCGACGAGGAAGGTGTGCACCCCGGCCTTTTCCAAACGCGCGATGTCCGCTGATGTGCCGATGCCGCTCTCGCCGATGACGATGCGGTCCTTAGGAACGCGCGGAGCAAGGCGTTCTGTAGTCGCCAGCGTCACCTCGAACGTCTTCAAATTGCGATTGTTGATGCCAATCAATTTGCACGGCAGCGAGAGCGCGCGATCAAGTTCGGCATCGTCATGCACTTCGACGATGGTATCCATTTTCCAATCGAGGGCAGCGGCTGCAAGATCGGCTGCCAGGGCGTCGTCGACGTCGGCCATGATGATCAAAATGCAATCGGCGCCCCAAGCGCGCGCTTCAACGACCTGATAGGTATCAATCATGAAGTCTTTGCGCAGCACTGGCAGCGTGCACGCTGCACGCGCCTTTGTAAGAAACTCGGGCGCGCCTTGAAACGAGGGTGCATCCGTCAGGATCGAGAGGCACGCCGCTCCACCGGCTTCATAACCCTTGGCAAGCGCAGGCGGATCGAAGTCTGGGCGAATGAGCCCCTTCGATGGGGACGCCTTTTTGATCTCAGCGATGAGAGCTGGCTTTCTCGCCTTGAGCCTTGCGTCTAGTGCTGCCGCGAACGGGCGCACACGCGGGGCCGATCGGGCGTACTCAGCCATCACCTGCAGCGGGTTGCGCGCCTTGGCGGCCGCCACTTCCTCGCGCTTATAAGCCGAGATCTTTTTTAGAATGTCAGACATGGGTTCCACGAGAGGACGAATAGCCCGGTTTGCCCACCGGGCCTCGCCTGCCTATCGGCTGACGGGACACTGGGTCAAGCCCGCGTCGGAAATTTGGTCACCAAACGCGTGTTTCAAGGAGCCTGCGATGGGTGCTCGAACTGCGGGCCGCCACCGTATCCGCTGGTGCCGCTGCTGCTGCCCAAGCTGCCGAACAACCCGCCGCTGTCCGCAGCAACCTGATTGCGAGGCGGGGGTGTGTAGTCTCCAGCGAGGTGGCGCGCGAGATCGGCCTTGATACCTTGCGTACGCGTTTCGCTGCAATAAGCGGGATCCGCGGCCGTCGCCTTTGCGACGCCATTGAAGGAAACATCATAAATCTGTTCGATGCGCTGGGTGTCTGCCGGGCTGGCACCGCCGCCGATCTCGGCTGCGAGGAATGCCGCACGCAATTTCTGCGGATCGAAATTGTAGCCGCATTTGACGGCGCGCGCCGAGACCGTGCCGACCTGAAATGCGCGGGAACTCGGATCACTCGTGGCGACGACCGGGGCAGTCTGCGAGACGGATTCTTTGCTGCCGCCGAAAAGAGACCCTGTAGAAAGGCTTGAACCGGCGGAACAACCCGCCAGCGCTAAACTCCCCGCCATGATGGCAACGACCGAAGCATTCATTTTGCAGACTCCAATTGCTTGGCGAGGTTTGCCGGGAATCAGCTTCCAGGTCAATTGGTTCGCTGGTTCCGGCTCAGGCAAAATGCTGGCGGACCATCTGATTGGCGGCGGATAAAGGCATTACCGCATCAGAGCCCGCATCGCCTGGTCGAGCCCCTCCAGCGTCAACTCATACATCCGGTTCTCAAATATCCGGCTGATGAGGCCAACTGAGGGCGTCCACTCCCATTGATCGCGGGACACGGGGTTCAGCCACACGCACTGCGGGTAAATGCCGGTCACGCGCGACAGCCACGTGGCACCTGCTTCCGGGTTCATATGCTCAACCGAGCCACCTGCCCGGGTAATTTCATAGGGGCTCATCGCTGCGTCGCCGACAAAAATGACTTTGTAGTCGGCGGGATACTTATGCAGCACGTCCCACGTCGGTGTCGTGTTGGTCCAGCGCCGGGCGTTGTCGCGCCAGACGCTCTCGTATAGGCAGTTATGGAAGTAGAAAAACTCAAGATGCTTGAACTCCGCACGAGCCGCTGAGAACAGGTCCTGTGCCTCTTTGATGTGCCAGTCCATCGAGCCGCCGACATCAAGGAACATGAGCACCTTGACCGTATTGCGCCGTTCAGGCCGCATCTTGATGTCGAGATAGCCACGGTGCGCCGTGCCTCGTACGGTGCCGTCAAGATCAAGCTCGTCAGCCGCCCCTTGGCGCGCGAATTTTCGTAAACGGCGCAGGGCAACTTTTATGTTGCGCGTGCCGATTTCCTGATCGTCGGCCAAGTCTTTGAACTCGCGCTTGTCCCATACCTTGATAGCACGGCGGTGGCGGCTTTCCTTTTGCCCGATGCGAATGCCTGCAGGGTTGTAGCCGTAAGCTCCGTAAGGTGACGTGCCGCCGGTCCCGATCCATTTGTTGCCACCCTGATGGCGTTCTTTCTGCTCGGCTAGCCGCTTCGCCAATTCCTCCATGATTTTTTCCCAGTCGCCGAGCGCCTGGATTTTTTCCATTTCAGCCGACGTGAGATACAGTTCCGAAATGGCTTTCAGCCAGTCTTCCGGAATCTCCGCCGTGGCGGCCTCAGACATCAGATCAAGGCCCTTGAATACATGGCCGAAGACCTGATCAAATCGATCAAGATAGCGCTCATCTTTGACGAGGGCCGCGCGCGACAGATAGTAGAAATCTTCAACTTGGCCGCCAGCGCAACCCGCCGAGAGCGCCTGCATGAGCGTCAGATATTCCTTCAAGGTGACCGGGACCTTGGCAGACCGCAGTTCGTTGAAAAACGTGGTGAACATGAGAAAAGTATAGCCAGTCAGGCTGCCTTCTGCCCAGTGCTTTCCTAAAAGATCTCGAAGCCGAATAGAAAAAGGCCACTCTTTCGAGTGGCCTTTTCCATTTCAGAGCTATCGTCAGCTTCGATTAGAAGTTGATGAGAGCGCCCGTGCCGACATAGTCGAAGTCTTCAACGCCGAGGCCGATAACATTGAAGTCACCCGAAACCTGACGATACTTGATCCAAACCGACATGGCGGCAGCGTCAACTTCCTGCACGATGCCAAGGCCCCAAAGGTCTGATTCGAAGTTCAGGTTGGCAACACCACCGATGTTGTCGTTGTTGAACTGTTCGTATTCACCGTAGAACACGGTGGCGCCGAGCGGGTTCAACTTCGTGCGGATACCAGCCTTGATGTAGAAGAA
Source organism: Hyphomicrobium sp. (assembly GCA_031409575.1). Classification (GTDB taxonomy): domain Bacteria; phylum Pseudomonadota; class Alphaproteobacteria; order Rhizobiales; family Hyphomicrobiaceae; genus JANNFX01. The sequence continues at coordinate 268 of JANNXL010000564.1, read as the reverse complement.
GTCGTTTTCAGCAATCGACAGATCGTTATCAAGCTGACCATATGCGCCGTACAGGAACAGGCCCGTGGGCATGTGCTGAACGTAGGCACCAATCTGGAAGAACTGAGTGTCTTCAGCCTGTGTGAAGTTCGTACCGTCTGTAGATTCGCTGTAGGCCGTAGCAACAGCAAGCTTGAAGCCAGCATGTTCACCGGCGTAACGAGCCGCGATATCCCAGAAGTCGTCTTCACCCCAAGATGCCGAAACCGAGAAACCACCAAACGTAGGC
>JANNXL010000563.1:0-13050 GCA_031409575.1 Hyphomicrobium sp. | reverse complement strand
AAGCGCGGCAAGCCGCTTAGCGATATCACGCTGGCGGCTGTGCTGGACGATAGCGTGACTCTCGATGATCTGGGCATCACGCCGCGCGCTCTCCAGCAGCAGGCAGACATCGCACGCGCGGCAGGCCGGCCGACACTGGCGCAGAATTTTGAGCGCTCGGCCGAGCTTGTTGGCGTGCCCCAAGAGACAATCATGCAGATCTACGAACTCCTGCGGCCGGGCCGCGCGCAATCGAAGGCAGAGCTTCTCGCCGCCGCCCAGGACTTGCGCAGCACTTACGGCGCAGTGAAAATGCCTGCGTTCATCGAAGAGGCCGCGGAGGTCTATGAGAAGCGCGGGTTGTTCAAAAAAAGATTCTAATTCGCGCGCGCCGGCCGGCTCCGCCAAGCGGGTTTGGTTTGCGCCAAGCAAAGAGAGCATTCATGAGCTGGAAGACGTCTTACCGGTCGATCTATTATGATGGCGCCCCCGAACCGGCCGACCCAGATCTCGATCCCCAACACACGGCACTACTCGTCATCGACGTGCAGAACACGTACCTTGAGCGGCCTGATCGCGCGTCACTGCCACCCGATGAGCAGCGCCGGTTCGATGCCTGGACGCCGTTTCACGAGCGCATGCACAACCTGGTGATCCCGCGCTCGGTCGAGCTTCTTACACGCTGCCGCCAGGTTGGCATCGAGTGTCTGTTTGCGCGCATCGCGTGCCATACGGCGGACGGCCGTGACCGTTCTCTGTCACAGAAGATGCCGGGCTGGAACAACCTGCTGCTGCCCAAGGCTGGCAAACCATCCCAGATCATTCCTGAGCTTGCCCCTCAAGGCGATGAGATCGAGGTGACGAAGACGACTGACAGCGCCCTGACCGGCACGAACCTGCGCTTGATCCTCACCAACCTCGGGATCAAGACAGTGGTATGCTGCGGGATATTCACAGACCAGTGCGTTTCGTCGACCGTCCGGAGCTTGGCCGACGAGAGCTTTGCGGTTGTTATCGTTGAGGATTGCTGCGCCGCGGGATCAGACGACCTGCACCACAAAGAGCTTGAGATCATGAACATGATCTATGGGCATGTCCTGTCGAGTGCGGAGCTCTTGTCGTTGATGAAACTGGCCTAAGCGGCGTTAGGCATTTGCTTTGCAGATGCCCGATGGCCAAACCCGGGACGTGGGGTTTGGCGTTAGGGATAGCGCATTGCGCGCGACTCATAATGCCCATCGCGTTGGCATGTTGTGCCCGATTAACAACCGCTTAAGGCCGCTTGCCTTCGACGCCAACCCAGATCATTATCCTCAACTAGAGCCACGGGGGTGGCTTTGGTTTGTCCGGGTCCCGTAGCGTCGTGCTGCGGCTCACTCAACAACAGACGAGGGGAAAATCAACGTGAGCCAAACAACCGCTGGCGCGGCTTTAGCGCCTGAGAGTTATGACATAGCGAACGATAAGAGCGTCGAAAAACTGCAAGGAAAAGCCCTTGGACTTATAGGGGTTCTGTTCCTGACCGTGACCGGCGCTGCACCGATGTCGGCCATGCTCGGCAATGTGCCTTTCGCGGCCGGTTTTGGAAACAGCATTTACGTGCCAGCCGCCTTCCTGCTGGCAACGATCGTGCTGACCATCTTTTCCGTTGCCTACGCGGCGATGGCCTCGAAGGTGTCTTCGGTTGGCGGGTTCTACTCGTTTATCAGCCTGGGCCTTGGCCGTGATCTCGGCATGGCCGCCGGTTTTGCATCTCTGGCTTGCTACAGCGTGTTTGAGGCTTCACTCTATGGTCTCTTTGCGTTCTTCGGCAATTCATGGTTCCAGGCGCACTTCGGCGTCAACATACCCTGGATTTATTTTGGCCTGTTCGCAGTTCTCGCCGCTTGGCTCGTCAGCTATCGCGATGTGAAACTTTCAGCGGCCGTGCTCGGCGTTGCATTGATTTTGGAAGTCATCATTCTGACGATCTTCGATGTCGGCGTGCTGACGGCAAAATCGGGCACGAGTTTCACGACTGAAGCGCTGAATCTTCTCAATGTTACAACCCCTGTTGCCGAGCAGAAGATTGGTGATGCCGACATTGCTGCCGGTGCGGCTGCCGTCGGCATCTTTATGGCATTCTGGTCGTGGGTTGGTTTCGAGATGGCTCCGAACTATGCGGAAGAATCTCGCGATCCCAAGCACATCATTCCGCGCTCCTTGTATATCTCGGTGATCGGTCTTGGCTTGTTCTACATCCTGACAAGCTGGTGCGCGGTTTCTGCGTTCCCGACGGAAGCCGACATGGTGAAAACAGCCGTCAAGGACTCCGGCAACTTCTTCCTCACTCCCATTGAACAGTTCGTCGGCACCTGGGCCAAGGAACTGATGAGCGTCCTCATTCTGACGAGTTCATTTGCCTGCGGTTTGGCGTTCCACAACACCGCCGCACGTTATTTGTACTCGCTTGGCCGTGAAGGTGTGCTGCCGTCGTTCCTTGGCAACACGCATGATAAGTTCAAGAGCCCGCACATCGCCTCGACCGCGCAGTCGATCTTGGCTGCAACCTGGCTCGGACTGTTTGCGTTCTTCCTGGGTACGGATGACGCCAACGCCCAGGCCTATGTGGCTGTTTATACGATGCTCGCCATTCTCGGAACGATGCTGCTGCTGATCTTGCAGGCCATCGTCTCGATTGCGATCATTGTCTATTTCCGCAAACACCACGCCGAAGATACCGGCGTCTTCTCGACGCTTCTGGCGCCGGTGTTTGCGTTCGTAGCTCAGATGTATCTCGTCTACCTGCTGGTCGCCAATCTTGCGACGTTCGGTGGCGGCGGCGCGTTTGGCAGCAACATTCCCTACATTGCCGTGGCAATTCTTGCTCTCGGCTTTGTCTGGGGTTTGATCCTGCGCGTTGTGTCTCCCGATACCCACGCGCGCATCGGCCGTCTCGTCTATAACGAATAGGCCCGAGGACTGACCCTTCACGCGATCTAACAGCGGGCGCTGCACATCAGGTGGCGCCCGCTTTTTTTGAAAACTACCGGTTAAAACCTGACGACAGGAGAACGACATGCTGACATCAGTCGCCGGCCGCTCGGTTATCGTCACCGGCGCAAGCAAGGGCATCGGCAAAGGCATCGCCAGCGTGTTTGCCCGCAATGGCGCCAAAGTCATGGTGGTGTCGCGCAACAAGGCAGAGGCTGACGCGGTTGCGGCGGAGTTCGTAGCAGCAGGCGGTGCGGCACAGGGCTTTGCCGCCGACATCACGCAGATGGGCGACATGCAACGGCTGGCCGATGCTACGGCCACAGCCTTCGGCGGCATCGACATTCTCTGCACGAATGCCGGCATTTTCCCGCAGGCCAAAATCGAAGACCTTTCGGCTGATGAATGGGACCTGGTGATGGACACCAATCTCAAGGGCACATTCTTGCCCATCAAGGCGTGCTTGCCGTATCTCAAAACATCGAACCAAGGCCGGATCGTCATCACGTCGTCGATCACCGGGCCTGTTACGGGCTTTCCCGGCTGGACGCACTACGGCGCTTCGAAGGCTGGCCAGCTAGGTTTCATGCGCACGGCCTGCATCGAACTCGCCAAGTACGGCATCACCGTCAATGCGGTGCTTCCGGGAAACATTCTGACGGAAGGCCTGATTGCGCTCGGACCTGACTACGAACGCTCGATGGCAGCCTCCGTGCCATTGAAGAAGCTCGGCACCGTTGATGATATTGGCTACGCAGCGCTGTTCCTCGCTTCGAAAGAAGCAGGCTACATCACCGGCCAAACGATCATTGTCGATGGCGGGCAGACCTTGCCGGAAAGCATGGATGCGCTGGCGTAAGTTTTTGCACTCTAAGGCAAACGCTTCCAGAACCGGCGCCGGTGAGAGGGTTGTGAAAGTACGGGTACGGGTGCGCTAGCCCGCGCCTCGCCAAAGCCCGACAGGTAGCGCTCACACAACGGGATCGTTGTGGCCGTGTAATCGACACCCATGGACTGGGCGAGCTCTGTTTCGGAATGCGACCCGATCCAGGCAACCAGCAACAGCCGCCGCAGCATGACAAACGTCTCGATTTCGGCTTCGTCTTCGGCGGCCAGCTCGCCAACACGCCGGTAGCCTCGCACCCACGCGCAGATGAGTTCGGGAACTTCTGGCTGGTGTTCGAAGAATGAAACCGTCGTTGCGCAGTCATACAGGAACCACGAGAACCCGCAGTCATCGAAGTCGATGACTTTGACGGTGCGCCCGTCCATCAAAAGATTCGCGAGCCGCATGTCGCCGTGGATGAGGTTGAACCGGGCAGGCGACTTGCCAAAATTTTCAAGGCGGCGCTCGATCAGTGCTGCGGTTTCACCAAGGGCTCGGCGAGCTTCATCGGTCATGCCCATGCCATCTTGCCAGCGGCCCCAATGCGGCGTCGTGCCCAGGCTGGTGTCAAAGTCCCATGTGTGGCGGGTGAACCACGCCGGGCGCTGCCAGCCGCGCACGTGGGCGTGCATACGTGCCGCCGTCTCACCCAGCAATTCAAAGCCGGCGACATCGTTGGAAGCGGGTTCGCTGCCGGCCTCCCAGTCAAACAACACCACGTTGCGCGGGTCGGGCAAGCTTTCGTGAGATACGCTTTGGATCAATTCGCCGTCGCGCCCTGGAAGGGCGGACGGCGTGATAATTGTGTTTGAAGACTTGAGGTTTGCCTGCCAAGCCAACTCCGAGGCGACGGCTGCCCTTGAATGATAGCCGACGCGGTGAACCCGGAGAGCCCACTTCTTGCCGGTTGCCGGATCGTCAATCCGGTAGGTGGCGTTTTCCGACAGGTTGATGAGGCGTGCTGCGGCACCTTCTGGCAAATGAAAGCGTTTGATGGCGCGCTCTGCCAACAGAGAGAGCCTCTGCAGCAGGTCTTCGTGGGAAAGTTGCTCGCCGTCCACCATTCGTCTCCCGGTCAACACGCAGCGGTCCAACGCTGAGAGAGCCCGATTATAGCTGGGCTATGGCGCCTCGCTAGGGGGCACTAAACACGGGGCTGATTTGCTTCGGGTTCTTCGGTCTCGTTCCCGGCGAAAAAGGCCGCCGCTCGCGGCCAAACCAGAAGCATCGCGCCACCTACGCTCGCGATGAGCAGCCCGGCGATCGTTGGGACGCCAGCGCCTGAACCGAGGTAGCGTGTCACAAGGGAGACCAAAAGATCGTATTTGAATACGGCAAAGGCACTGGCCATGACGCCGGCCAACTTCCCAACGATTTCCAGGTCGCGGTCGTAGCGGCGATAGAACACCATGAACAGGACCAGCGCCCAGACCGCGAACGCCGCGCTGGTCGCATTCACGATAGGCTTGAACCCGGCATTCTGCGACGTGCCATAGAGCGCGTCGGCGGTTTGCACGAAGCCCTGGCTCATCAGCGGGAAGAACAGCATGGCCCCCGCGCCGACGACGACGCCGAGGTCGATGCGCCCGATGTGGTTGGGATAGTGGCGCGCGACACCCTTGTAGCGGGCGGCCAGCATGACGCCGATGACTGCCAGCAGCAACAGGAAGAAGACCTTCAGTGGCAACAGCACCGCGTGCAAGCGTCCAGTCAGCGAGCTGCTTTCTGCTGGGCCAGATAATTCGAGTATGGTGTCCTTGAGCCGGGTCTGCGCCCGGCAGCACTCAGCCGTTGTTGAGAGATAGGGTGTTGCGGCAAGCGGTGTCGAGGCAAAACAGAAGCGGCGGGGATCTGTGGTGCCGGACGACTCAATCAGGGGGTCGGCCTCACAGCGGCGGATAAAATCCTTGAGCCCGAAGTGCGTGCTGCTGACTTTGCGCACCGCTTCCAGGCTTTCTAGGAGCGCTACGCGTTCGCAGGGCTTGGCGGGTGGCGGGCCGCATCCGGAGGGTTCGCTCTTGTCTGCCTGCAGAACTCGCGGTGCAATGTCCCAAATCGGGCGGAACGGACTTGAGTTGAGCGTTGCGGCGATGATCCACGAAACGGCTGCGAGCGCGACGAAACCGACGATAAAACGCACGCGGCCAAAGGGAACATGCTGCCAGTACATATCGGTGAAGGCGAGCGCTGGAACATAAAATGCGGCGAGTGCAACTAGCCCAAGAGTAGGAAAGAACAAAAACAGATGGCTGTCGTGGGTTGCAATCGTGAACCAGCCGGTATCCCGGAACTCCCAGATCAGAACGCCGGTGCCGGCGAGGAACGACACGCCCAGCACGGTGAAGACCAAGAGTGTAAGGGTGCGCGTTCCTGCCAGCATTGAACTCTAAACCGATGCCCTGTTGATCCCGCCTGGGAGATGTCTAGCAGACCCTTGTGGCAAGTCTACCAAACGGCGCACTCTTCGCTTTCGCGGTTAAGCCGCCGCCGTCGGCTGGTGGCGCATGCTCAAGAAAATGAGGGCCAATAGGATTGACAAGAGCACGATCGACGAACCGATTGTGCCCAGGTCTAGCCCACCCTTCTCGTGTGTCTTTGTAAGCAGATCGCCCATGGTTGCACCGAACGGGCGCGTTAGAACGAAGGCTGCCCAGAACAGAACAGTGCGCGAGATCGCGGTAAAAAAATAGAGGAGTCCGATGGCAACCAACACGGCGGTGATGAGCAAGTTGCTTGCGGCAAATCCGAGCCCTGAACTGTCGGCGAGAAAGTCTCCGAAAGCTGTTCCAAGTGTGTTCGAGGCCAGGATCGCCATCCAGTAGAAAGTTTCCGTCTTTGAATCATTGATGTGATCGACGGACAACGACCCGGTGCTCCAGCGCCACGCGGCAAGAATGGCGATTAAGATGCTCACGAGAATAAGGGAGCCGATCACGTAGCCCAGGCCGAGCGAGCGGTCCATGAAGTCCGAGATCGTGGTTCCGGCCGTGCTGGTAGCGAGGATGACGCCCCAGTATAAAAGCGGATGGAATGACTTGGCTCGTAGCTGCGCAACCAACGCGACCGCAAAGAAGCTGATAAGGATCAGCGAACTCGTGCCATAGCCCACATCCATCGTCATCGAGAGTAGATCGCCGCCCGTCTCACCAACCGTGGTCGCACAAATTTTCATTATCCAGAATGCCAGCGTGACTTCGGCGACTTTATTTGCAGTGGACGTCACGGTTCGAACTCCAATTTTTGGATGCAAAAGCAGAGAGATGAATACCGCCCGAACACTCCCGCCATCGGAATATCACAACAAGCCCAACGGTGGCTGTGTGTTTGATGGTGTTGGCAGATGAATTAGCTCTCGTCTTTGACATCGACCACCGCATAGCGCGGCCGGAATTTGCGTAACGTCAGCGTGACGCGTTTTCCTGGCGCTACAACGGGTTGATTTTGCGTACTGAAGATGAGGAGGAGACCGCTGTCGGTCACCAGTTCGCCGGACCGCTCGGTCCACGATTTGACAACGCCGGAATAGGCATGGCTTCCCGATTCAAATGGATCGCTTTCGGTCATCTTGATACCCGCTCGGAGAGGTGGCGTTAGTGGCGTGAGTGCGCATGGCCGGTCTTAAGCAGTGGCAAGTGGTGTTCCAACCGGTCCCAGCATCGAAGCACTTCGCCCAATGATTGTGGCAAATACAGTACAAGACCGGGTTTGAAGGCCGCCTGCCCCGCGAATTCTGCGGCAATTGGTTAGCCTAACGAGGGCTACCACCCTTTTTTGGTGCCACGCGTTGGCGGGCTGGGCGGACCGTCTGCTTTTTACGGAGGGCTGCGGCCCTGGCGTCAAATTTTGTCCGGGCGCCGGGGTTTGTTGCTGCAGCTGACTTTGCGCCCATGCGCTGGCCAATGACGATGAGGCGCGCGACACGCTCTGCTGCATCCTGCAGGTACTGCCGTGACTTGCGGATGGCCGTATCCAAATCCATCGGGTTCACGGTGGCAGCCGCCAGCCCATCAATGCCATGTTCGAAAACGCCACGCGCGTCGTCTGAAAGCCCGCCGCCGATGGCGACCACCGGCACGCCGAACTTGCGCGCGGCGGCCGCGACGCCTGACGGTGTTTTTCCAAATGCTGTTTGAAAGTCGACGCGGCCTTCACCGGTTAGAGCGAGGTCAGCCCCGTCCATGTGCTGTTCAAGTTTTGTGGCCTCAACGACAAGCTCGATGCCGCGTTTCAAGGTGCCGCCGGCAAATGCGATGAGCGCCGCTCCCATGCCGCCGGCTGCGCCTGCACCGGGCCGCTGCTCCACATCAATGCCGAGGTCTTTGCGGATAATGGCCGCGAAGTGCTGCAAGTTGCGATCGAGTTCTTCGACCATGGTCGGCGTCGCACCCTTTTGCGGGCCATAGACGGCTGAAGCACCTGTGGGGCCTGTGAGAGGATTGGTGACATCGCACGCGACATGAACTTTGAGCTTTTTCAGGGCTGGGTTGACGCCGGAGAGATCGATGCGCGCGATGGACCCCAGCATGCCGCCGCCAAGCGGTTCGGCGATGAGCGCGCCGTCGCTGGTATAGAACCGCACGCCGAGTGCCTGGGCCATGCCGGCACCCCCGTCATTGGTGGCCGAGCCGCCAAGGCCGATGATGATCTCTTCAACGCCGCGGGCCAGTGCGTCCGCTATCACCTGCCCCGTGCCATACGTCGATGCCAGCAGCGGGTTGCGCCGTTCGCGCGGCACCAGCGGCAGGCCGGATGCTTCGGCCATTTCGATAACGGCTGTTTTGCCACCACCAAGCAGTCCGTAGGCAGCAGTGATCATATTGCCCATGGGTGCCTGCGCCGCGCAGCTGACGATCTCTCCGCCCGTTGCGTCGACGAGCGACTGCACCGTGCCTTCGCCGCCATCGGCCATCGGTATTTTAACGCACACCGCGTCCGGCCACACGCGACGCAACCCGGTTTCCAGTTCGTTGGCGACCTCCATGGAGGTCAGGCTCTCTTTGAACGAGTCGGGCGCAATCACGATCTTCATCAGGCGATCCTTCAGGGGGCCGCGCGGGTTTAGGGCGCGCGGCAGTCAGTGGCGGCCGTTTGCAGGAGGGCTCAGCGCTGTCGTGGAATATTGACGCTCTATGTCATCACGAGGACTGATGCTTGCCCAGCGTAAAAATCGACGCGGCAGCTGTCATGTAGCCCTCATGTGCAGGAGGCCTCATGTCCATGGGGACAGGGCGCCTCCGGTTCTGGCCTGCACCAAAGAGCATGTTATAAGCAAACCATGAGCATTCATCAGCATGTCGCCCCCAATCCCATCGTCTCGGCCGGGTCCGTTTCGTTCGGCAATCACTTGCCCATCGCCGTATTGGCTGGACCGTGCCAGATGGAGAGCCGGGCACATGCTCTCGAAATGGCGACGGCGCTTAAAGAAATTTGCAGCCGCGTTGGCATCGGTCTCATCTACAAGTCTTCGTTTGACAAAGCCAATCGCACATCCCTTTCGGGCAAGCGTGGGATAGGGCTCGACGCCGCCTTGCCGGTGTTCGCTGAGATCCGCGAAAGCCTCGGCTTGCCGGTCGTCACCGATGTGCACGAAATTGACCAGTGTGCGAGAGTCGCCGCCGTGGCTGACATTCTCCAGATCCCTGCGTTTCTGTGCCGTCAAACGGACCTGTTGGTGGCAGCGGCAAAAACGGGGCGGGTGGTCAAAATCAAGAAGGGCCAGTTTCTCGCGCCCTGGGACATGAAGAATGCCGTCGCCAAGGTGGCAGGCTCGGGCAATCCCAACATTCTGCTGACCGAGCGCGGCTCGTCGTTTGGATACAACACACTTGTTGTCGATATGCGTTCGCTGGCGACTATGGCCGAGACCGGCGCACCGGTGATATTCGACGCCACGCATTCCGTTCAGCAGCCGGGCGGGCAGGGGACAAGTTCAGGCGGAGACCGGCGCTTCGTGCCCGTGCTGGCAAGAGCAGCTGTGGCGGTTGGTGTGGCGGGCTTGTTCATCGAGACGCATCAAGACCCCGACCATGCGCCGTCAGACGGCCCCAACATGGTGCCGCTGCGCAATTTTGAGGCGCTGTTGCGGGAATTGATGGCCATTGATGCGGTGGTCAAGGCTGCAAAGCCTGCCTGAGGCGCGCACCTGTAAGACGTGCGCCTCAAGCCGCTGTCTGAGCCCGCGCTAATGCGCGCTGTCAAACATCATGATGGGTGCAAGGAACACGGCTTCGTAGGCCGTTTCGGGCGCAGTCTTGGCGTGGATCTTTCCGGATGAATGGCACTCCCGGCCGCTGCACAGCGAAGCCGTCGAATAAGCGACCGCTCCCAGCGAAGCCATTGTCATAGCCGAAACGGCTATGGCAACCGTGTAGAGACAAGCGACTGTACCCGCTGCACGCAAAACTTGATCAATGGACATCACATGACCCTCTCAATGAGCTGCTGATGTTGACTTCAGAAAGCATCACCAGCCCCGCAGGGATGGAGGCAACTTTCCAAATTTCATTTTGCGGAAACTTCGGTAAACAAGCGGTTAATGTTACGAAACTCTGAATAAATATTTGCCAGCGTCAGCGTTGAAGCGAGCACTGGTTAGCGAGTGATGAAACCGCGATAGCGTTGCCGGCGTAGTGATATGAGCGATGCCGGGGGCAGCATGTGCAGTGCAGTGCACTGCGTTGCGGCGAGGGACCAAGGGGCGGTTGAAGTCGTGAAGATTGCAGTTATTGGCGCGGGAATATCGGGTTTAAGCGCCGCGTGGCTGCTTTCTCGGCAGCACGAAGTGGTGCTGTTTGAGAAAGAGGCGCGGCTTGGAGGTCACTCGAACACGGTCGATGTCGATGAACCCAAAGCCCGCGTCGCCGTCGATACAGGCTTCATCGTTTATAACACCGCCTGCTATCCCAACCTGATCGCCTTATTCAATTTCCTGAACGTGCCCACAGCCCCGACCGGCATGAGCTTCTCGGTATCGCTGGACGGCGGCCGCTACGAATACAACGGCAACGGTGCCAACGGCTTTTTCGCGCAGCGGTCAAACCTGTTCTCGCCATCGCACTGGCGCATGGCGCACGACATCAAGCGGTTTTTCGCCGAAGCCTCCCAACTGCAAAAAGATGCCGAAGATCCACGCCTCTCGTTGAAGGAGTGGCTCGACCAAGGGAACTACTCGCGCGCTTTTATTGATCGACACATCGTGCCCATGGGCGCTGCCATATGGTCGGCACCGGCCAGTGAAATGCTTGGGTTTCCCGCACAAAGTTTCGCCCGCTTCTTTGCCAACCACGGCTTGTTGCAAATGAGCGATCGGCCGCAGTGGCGCACGGTGCGCGGCGGCTCGCGCGAATACGTTGCGCGGATGCGGTCCGAGATCAAAGGCACCGTTCATACAAATGACGCCGCAGTTGCGATCAGCAGATCATCTGACGGCGTGACGATCCGAACCGTCAAAGGCACAAGCGCAATTTTCGACCGTTGCTTGATCGCGTGTCATGCCGACGAGGCGCTGGGTCTGCTGTCCGATGCGTCTGGCGCGGAACGCAAAGTGCTAGGCGCGTTCCGCTATGCGAGTAACGACACCATTCTCCATACTGACAAGGGGCTCATGCCGCGCCGCCGGAAGGTCTGGACGAGCTGGAACTATCTGGGGTTGTCAGGGGCTGACACGTCGCGCAACGCATCGGTGACATATTGGATGAACCAGTTGCAGCCGCTCGCTACTGAGCAGGATTACTTCGTTACGCTCAATCCAGCTCAAGAGCTACACTCCGATAAAATCATCGCACGCTTTTCTTATCAGCACCCGCTGTTCGACAGTGCTGCACTCGAAGCGCAAAACGCGCTGTGGTCACTGCAGGGGAACCGCAACACATGGTTTGCAGGCAGCTACTTCGGTTATGGATTCCACGAGGATGGCCTGCAGGCGGGTCTGGCCGCAGCTGAAGACCTCGGACACGTACGGCGCCCCTGGCGTTTCGAAGGCGAATCGAGCCGCCTGAAGTTTCCGGCGGAGTATTTCACGGCGCGTGACGCAGCGGATGCTGCACGGGTGGCAGCGCAATGATCCCCGTCAGCCAAATCTACACGGGGAGGGTGGTGCACAAGCGGCTGCGGCCGAAGGAACACGCGCTGAGTTACGGCGTGTTCTCGCTTCTGCTGGACCTTGAACAGATTGACGGCACGGCCAACGCCTCGCGGTTGTTCTCGCGCAACCGCTTCAATATTCTCTCGTTCTACGACAGTGATCATGGCCCCGGAGATGGCACGCGTGCCGAAGTGCACGCACGTGAGCTGTTCGCCGCCGCAGGCGTTGATACCAATGGCCTGCAACTCCTGTTGCTCGCCTATCCCCGCGTGCTCGGCTACGTGTTCAATCCCATCAGCGTCTACTACGCTGTGACGCCTGCGGGCGGCCTCGCCGGGCTCATCTACGAGGTGAACAACACCTGGGGTGAACGGTGCAGCTATGTGGTGCACGCTGGCGACGGACACGGCCGGCTATACGGGCAATCAGCCCGCAAAGAACTGCACGTGTCACCCTTTGCTGCGGCCACTGGAAAGTATGGTTTCAGGGTTACGGTGCCAGCCGATGATCTGCTGGTTGGCGTGCAGCTTTCTGATCCCGATGGCGCGCTGTTGAAGACGCACTTCAAAGGCAAGGCTGAGGGCTGGTCAGACAGCCGCCTCGCCGGGTTGCTCTTCCGCTTTCCGCTTCTCACACTTAAAATCATCAGTGCCATTCACATCGAAGCATTGAAGCTGTGGCTCAAGGGGGTGCCGCTGTCGCGTGGCCAAAGCAAGCCTGGCTACTCCATCAGTTACGTGCCGAATTCCACTCACAGCTTAAAAAACGGAAGTGCTTATAATGTCTGACCCTGTCTTTGCGCAAACCGCGAATGTCCCATTCAAAGCCCGCGGTCTTGCCGCCCTGCGCGACCGCGCGCTGATGCGCGGCGCGCAAAGTGCATTGACGGGACTTGCCAATGCCTCGATCAAGGTCACGGGGCCATCGGGTTACTCAGCCGTACTGGGAAGCGGCCCGCAAACCGCACACGTCAAACTCAAATCACTTCGGCCGCTCTGGAAAGCTGCCAAACGCGGCGGGCTTGGGTTTGCCGAGAGCTACATGGATGGCGATGTTGAGACCGGCGATCTCGGTGGCATGATGCGGTTCTTCACACGCAACTACGATCAGATTTCGAACTCGGGGCGCG
>JANNXL010000562.1:0-4820 GCA_031409575.1 Hyphomicrobium sp. | reverse complement strand
GCAGCGTCGCATCAATCGTTGGCCAGTATTCGACGGTGACGGCCATCACGCGCGTCAACTCAAGTGCATGATGGTGCGCTTCCGGTGACAGCGTGATGATCAGATCGAATGTTTCGTCACCCAGATCGCGAAAGCTGCGCGGCTCATGCTCGCATAAGTCGATGCCAAGCTCGTCCATCACCGCCATCACATAGGGGTCAGGGTTTCCGGCACGCACCCCGGCTGATGCCACGCGCACTTGCGGACCCATCAGATGTGACAAGAGGCTTGCCGCCATTGGGCTGCGAACTGCGTTTAAGGTGCAGGCGAACAGCACCGCGCCCGGCCTGTCCAACACGTTAGCCCTTCCAGTGCAGCGCTGCGACGAGCGTAAAGAGCCGCCGCGCCGTTTCAAAATCAACTTCGATCTTGCCGGAAAGCCGCTCCATCAGCAGCGTACTGCCTTCGTCGTGAAGCCCACGGCGCCCCATGTCGATCGCTTCGATGCGCGAGGGAGTCGCGGTGCGAATGGCCTGATAGTAGCTGTCGAGCACCAGAAAATAATCTTTCATGATGCGCCGGAACGGCGACAGCGCCAGCATGTGCGTCACAGCCAGCTCGCCACTCTCGAGGTTGACGGTCATCGCCAGTTTGTCGTCGACAAGTCCGAGTTTTAGCCGGTAGGGGCCGTCGCTGTGCGCGTCACGGCGATCAGCCAACGCAAACATATTGCCATCAAGCATGTCATAGATTGCGACTTCGCGTTCGTGCTCAATCTGCTGGGGTGCTCGCGCAATCGAGGCGTCATCGAGCGTGATCTCGATCAGGCGGTCGCGGCCCAACGGTATGGCGGGTGGCGCGGATGGCGGCTCATCACTCATGAGCGTCCTTCATCTGCAGGTTGAAGCCTGATCTCAACAGAACGGCGGTGGCCTTCAAGGCCTTCCGAGCGCGCCAGCGTCATGGCAGCGGGTGCAAGCCGCGCCAGAGCCGCGGCATCAAGCTTCAGCAAAGACGTGCGCTTCATGAAATCAAGCACACCGAGCCCCGACGAAAACCGTGCGCTGCGGGCGGTCGGCAGCACGTGATTGGAGCCGGCCACATAGTCGCCGATCACTTCCGGTGTGTGCGCTCCGATGAAAATGGCCCCGGCATTGCGGATCTTATTGGCCAAGCCTTCGGCATCTGCGGTTGCGATTTCCAGATGTTCGGCTGCAATTCGGTCGGCGAGGCCCGGTGCTTCATCCATGGAGCGTAAAATGATGGTGGTGCCGAACTCGTTCCAGCTGGCACCGGCGATGTTGGCACGCGGCATGGTCACGAGCTGGCGCTGGACAGCCGCTTCCACGGATTTTGCAAACGCGGCGTTGTCGGTCATGAGAATGGACTGCGCCGCCGTGTCATGTTCGGCTTGCGCCAAGAGGTCGGAGGCAATCCATTCGGGATTGTTTTCCGCATCTGCAATCACCAGCACTTCGGACGGCCCGGCAATTGAATCGATGCCAACCGTGCCGAACACCTGCCGCTTGGCGGCCGCCACATAGGCATTGCCTGGGCCGACAATTTTTACGACAGGCGCAATCGTGTGCGTGCCGTATGCGAGCGCCGCCACGGCCTGGGCGCCGCCGATGCGATAGATTTCCTCGACGCCAGCAAGATGAGCCGCCGCCAGCACCAGCGGATTGAGATCGCCGCGCGGGCACGGCACCACCATGACGAGGCGCGGCACACCCGCCACCTTGGCCGGCACAGCATTCATCAAAACGGAACTCGGATATGACGCGAGACCGCCTGGAACGTAAAGACCGGCGGATTCAACGGCCGTCCAGCGGTCGCCAAGTTCAACGCCCGAGGTATCGGTGTAGCGGTCGTCTTTGGGCAATTGACGCTGATGATGTGAGGCGATGCGGTCGCGGGCAAAGGCGAGTGCGTCGAGTGTCTCTTTCGAACAGGCCGCTACGGCCGCAGTCACTTCGCTGGGTGTGACGCGAAGTCCGGTTTTGGTCAGATCAACGGCGTCGAATTTCTGCGTCAGTCTGATCAGCGCCCCGTCACCTTGAGTGCGGACATCCGCAATGATCTCGCGCACGGCGTCATCAACGGCCGAGGATACCTCGCGCTTTTCGCTCAGCAGTGACGTGAACGCCGCTTCGAAATTGGCATCTTGAGTGGACAGCGTTTTCGGCATCGGAACTTTCTGTCGGTCTGCCCGTCTATTTGGCGGCTTATTCGTCGTTGCCGTGCGCGGGCTTCTGGGCGGTGGCCCAAGCGGCCCCGAGGTCTTTCAATTCGGCCTCGATGCATTCGACATGAAGGCGAATAGCGCCGCCGCCGGAAAAGTGCAACGTGACGAAGCCTTCGGGGTCGTCTTTGCTCTCGAATTGCACGGCCAGAAGCGACAAGACGCTGTCTTTAGAGTTCAGGTCAATCTTGGAGACATGGGCCGCGATGACGCGCTCAAAACGGAGCCCGGCGCGGCGGCGCGAAAACGGCTCTTTGGTTTTGCCGGGCGCATCAGCGCTTTCCCAATCGAAGCGGTTTATCACGGCGGCAAAGCGCTTCCGCGGCTTCATGAAAGCCATGTCAGCGATGCGCACGACCGCGTCCTGAAGAAGTGCCGACAAAACTGTCAGATCTTCCGGGTCAAGCGCCATCAGTTTCAGGTCAGGTTTGGGATCTGGCATCGCATCCTGTTTCGTGTGGAGCGGCGGGGGGGCAAACAAAACTCGTTCCCACATAGCGATGAGGGGGACCGCTGGCAACGGCCCCCCTCCTATACTTCGCATCGTTACCCCAGGCGTTAACGCTGGGGATGCCTATTTATTCGGCGCGGTCGCGGGCGCGCTGCGGCCCGCGATTGTCCGGACGGCCACGGCCGCCTCCGAACGCGGGCTTGCCTGCGGGGCGGCCTGCACCTTCGCCGCGGCCGCGGTCTGGGCCTTTGCTCCCGTCGCGGCGGTCAGCCATAAAGCCGACTTTGCGCAGGGAGCTGTCGCCACCATTGGGCTTGCGATCACCACCGGCAGGGCGGTCGCTGGGGCCGCGTGCCTCGTGGTTGCGGGCCGGATGAGGGCGTCGGCCTTCAGATGTGCGGCCTTCGTGCGAGCGCGGGGCTTCTGAAGAACGCGGGCCTTCGCTCGAACGCGGTGCATCCGAACGCGGGCCATCAAAGCTCCGGCCTTCGGGGCGCGGTCCGCGCGGAGCAAAACCCGCATCTCTGCGGCCTTCACCACGTGGTGCGCCCGCAGGCTTCCAATCGCGGTGAGAACGCTCTGGGCGTCCACCTTGGCTGTGAGTGGCGGGACCGTCTGCGCGCGGTCCACGATCACGATCGGGTGCACGGTCGCCACTTGCCGGGCGCTTGTCGCCGAAGCTCGGGCGGCTATCCCCGAAACGGGGCTTGCTGTCGCGGTGCGGGCGATCGCCATTTCCCTTGAAGGGAGGGTGGGTTGCGCTGCGCTCGCCACGATCTCCACGCGGAGCGTTGGTGCGTTCGCGCGGAGCGCCATTAGATGAGCGCGGAGCGCCGTTCGGCGCGTCGCGATTGTACTGGCGGTCGTGGGCTTCGGTGCCGGGACGGCGGGGTGCGGCACCGAAGTCGTCAAACTTCGGCGCGACGTGACGGTCCATCGGATTGAACGCATTGGCCGCTGGTGCTGCCGGTGATTGGCGTCCAGCGAATGGCGTTGCTTCCGTTTTGTTGGCGCGATCCGAGCTGCGATCACGGCCACGGTCTGAACCGCGATGCGCGCTGCGCTCAAAGCCTTTTGAACCGGCTGGGCGATGCGGACGGCCGTTGCGGCGATCTCCACCGCGCTCGCGGCGGTCATCACTCTCAGACGAAATCGCGTTGCGGTCATCGGCGGGAACGACGAGCGAAGAGTCGCCACGGCGATCCATGGTCGGGATCGTCTGGCGCGTCAGCTTTTCGATGTCGCGCAGGTAATCGCGTTCTTCGCCGTCGACCAGCGAGATCGCGATGCCCTCGGCTCCGGCGCGTGCCGTGCGGCCAATGCGGTGCACGTAGCTTTCAGGAATGTTCGGGAGTTCGAAGTTGATGACGTGCGTCACGCTATCGATGTCGATGCCTCGCGCTGCGATGTCGGTTGCGATCAACGCGCGGATTTTCGACGCCTTGAAAGCCGCCAATGCCTGCTCGCGCTGGCCCTGGCTCTTGTTGCCGTGAATGGCGGCAACCTTAATGCCAACGCTTTCCAAGTGGCGAGCCACACGGTCTGCGCCGCGCTTGGTGCGCGTGAACACGAGGGCACGACTCATCGCTTCATCGGCAAACAGTTCAGCGAGCAACGCGCGCTTCTTGGGCTGTTCGATATAGATGATTTTCTGATCGACGCGGTCGGCGGTCTTGGCGACGGGTGTCACCGAAACCTTGACGGGGTCGCGCAGCAACTCCGCTGCTAAGGCCCCAATTTCATGCGGCATGGTGGCCGAGAAAAACAGCGTCTGGCGGCGCGAGGGGATCTTCGCGATGATCTGGCGCAGCGGGCGGATGAAGCCCAAATCCATCATCTGGTCGGCTTCGTCGACGACGAGCACTTCCGTGCCGTCGAGCGTGAGGGCGCGCGTCGACATATGGTCGAGCAAGCGGCCGGGTGTCGCGACGATGACGTCGACGCCGCCGGCGAGTGCGTTGATCTGCGGCTTCATACCGACGCCGCCGAAAATGGTCACCACTTTCAGGTTGAGGTGGCGGCCGTAGGTCTTGAAGCTTTCAGCGATCTGGGTCGCGAGTTCTCGCGTCGGCGACAGCACGAGCACGCGCGTGCCTTTGCGCATCGGCGGCTGCGGGTTAGCGGCCAAGCGGTTGAGGATCGGCAGCG
>JANNXL010000561.1:0-8089 GCA_031409575.1 Hyphomicrobium sp. | reverse complement strand
TTCAAATCAGCAATCCTGGGCTCGGATTCGTCTGGTCCTGAGAGGTTTGCGTATGTTTGGTGGCGCGGCAGGCTGGACGAACTTGCCGTTTCGGTTACTTGAGGAAGACGCGGCATGGATTGAGAGGTACCGCCAGCTCTGGGAGGCACGTTTCAACGAGTTGGATCAGGTTGTCGAGGACTTGAAACGGAAGGGGAAGGTCGATGAACGCAAAAGGACAGGGTGAGCCCGCCCCCATTAAGAACCTCACAACGGTGGAACGGAGGTCCGACCGCGAACTCCTTGTCACGCGAACCTTTGATGCCCCGGCGAGCCTCGTGTTCGAGGCGTGGACCAAGGCCGAGCTGTTTCAACGGTGGTGGGTTCCGAAGTCGTGTGGCCTAACCCTGCTTTCCTGTGAGCTCGATGTTCGCGTGGGCGGCGTGTACCGCCTCGAGTTCAGCCACCCTGTTGCCCCTGAGCCAATGGCGTTCCACGGCAGTTACCTCGAAGTGACGCCGCACTCGCGTCTCGTCTGGACCAATGAAGAAGCGGGCGACAAAGGCCAAGTCACCACGGTCACGTTCGAGGAAAAAGGAGGCAAGACGCTGCTCGTCATGCACGACCTCTATCCCTCGAAGGAAGCGCTTGACGAAGCCATTGCCTCCGGCAGTACGAGTGGGACAGACGAGACGTTCAACCAACTCGGCGAGCTTCTCGCCGCCCTGGGCGAAAGCGTGGGACTGTCATGAAGCCGTCGCCCGAACAGATTGACGCGGCGTGGTCCGGTCATGGGCGCCAACGGACACGCCTAGTCGGCGGCCTTCGACTTCGGCGTGGGGTCAAAATCGGACTCGGTTCGTGGATTGCGTTGCCGGTTACGCCACCTTTGTGATTATATGGCTCGATGGCCAAAATGCCAGAACGGCAACCAAATGGGCTCAGCATGCCAACGAAGACCTATCCTCCCGGCACCGTTTTGATGCGTCCGATACTGGACGATCTTGCGCGAAACTGGTGGCTCATTTTGCTGCGAGGGATCTGTGCCGTCATCTTCGGCACCCTCACCTTCTTTTGGCCCGGATTGACGCTGGTCACATTGATATTGCTCTACGGCGTCTTTGCGCTTTTTGACGGCGGACTCGCCATCGGTGCCGCGATCATGGGGGGAACGCCCGCGCCGAGGTGGTGGCTCGCTCTTGTCGGAGTGCTTGGCATTTCCGCCGGCGCTGTGACGCTGGCATGGCCAGGTCTCACAGGACTTGTGCTTCTGTTCTTTATTGGCGGCTGGGCGATTGCATCGGGCGTGTTCCAGATCGTGGGCGCGATCAAACTGCGCAAGGAGATCAGCGATGAGTGGATGCTCATTGCGAGCGGCATCCTGTCGGTGATCTTCGGCTGTCTCATTCTGATGTTTCCTGGCGCCGGTGCACTCGGGCTCGCATTCGCAATCAGCACCTTCGCAGTTCTGTACGGAATCCTCCTCGTGGGATTGTCCTTGCGCTTGCGCAAGCACGCGCAGGTCAAGATCTAGGGCTGTCCGTCGTCGAATTCTTTGAGATAGTTTTCGGCGTGATTGAGCGGAGGCTTTAGCTCAACAGGTTTCGATTTTGAGCGACTTTCGATTGGTGCTGTGATCGACGACATCTCGGATCTTCTCGTCCGCTGAATACGGCGTGCGGGTGGCCCGGCGGATGTCTCTCACGAGCCGCTCAGACGGTGTCTCATGCCCACTCCTCAGGTGGTTACGATGAGCCTGAAATCCTCCGTTCCTCAAGACGCTACTTTTGTCTCACTGGACCAGATGTCGGGCAGTCGCTTCGAGCGCGACGGTGGCTGTCTGAAACGCTGCTTGCGCGCACGCTTTCTGTTCAGCCGTGGTGATCGGGTCTGAGCAATCTGCAATCGCAACGTTCTCAGCCACCGCCCAGGCCGGCGCAATCGAGTGGAGGGCAACCCGAAATAAGTTTGCAAGGATTAGCACGGGGGCTATCGGCCGCTGGCTTCGCCGTGTTGAAGTCATTTGCGGCCTGCTTCAACGATCATCGGCTTACGAAGCTTGAATGAGTCTGTCATCTGTCACAACAAGGGACTTTGCTGGCGCAAGCCTATATCCGATGACGGCGGCAACAGCTACTTGCCATGGCAACAGCAGCACGGTTGGATTGTCGAAGTGGCTCGTAAACGGCAGAAGCAGGCCGAACAGTGCGCCTATGGATACAAGTGTGGCTGCAATAGACGCCTGCCGCAAAACCGGAGTGAGGGCCGCGGCTGCGGCCCAAGTCAAAAACGCTCCAACTGCACCTGCAGCGAACCCGCTGATGTAAGACTTGAACCCATCTGACACCACGGTCCATTCCAGCCAGTGGGCCTCAATCTGCAGTGCCAGATTGACCGCCATCTCCCACGCGAGCCACGTTCCAACGACAGCGGCTGCCGCCGCGATCCATGACTGACGGCCCCATTTCCAAACTCCAAAGCCGACAACGAAGCCGAACCAGTATCCGGAAAGCACCATGTAGATGCCGGGGTGAGGGGATTCTCCGTAACCAAACCCAAGCGCATATGAGCCGAGAATTCCTGACGCGGCACCCAGGCCGGCGAGTATCAAGGCTGGATGATCAAACTTGGTTTGCATGTCGCCTCGCCGGTGGTGGCACTGTTGGCCGATAGCCAAAGTTGCGGGATAACCGTGGCCGCACGATGGTATTCTCCACCCAAACCGCCCAACAGCGATAAGGCTATCGGCTGTGAATTTTCGATCAGCAGGTATCATGTTCGGATGTCTCGGTTTGGTCGCCTCCACCGCGGCAGCTGCCGCAGGGTGCGACCTGACGCTGACCGTATTTAGCGTCCTCAACGATAATCGTACGTCGCCCAGAGGTGCAAGCTCCGCATGTCCATGACCGCAACGGGTCAAAATCAGAAAATCTGACAACGCCCGCGACACGGCCGGTTCGCATCAATGACGTGACCGCGCCTTTCGGCAGCTGTACCCCAGACTGCCGACCATCTCGCTGCGATGCGAGAACGATGAGTGGGGGTCACGAGCAGAAGTTGGCTGGTGGCAATAGCGAGGATCCGGTTCATCGCGTTCGCGCCATGAACTTCAACACGCCGCGCCCGGAAAAATGTGAGGTTGCCGACAACGCGCGGCTCATGAACCCGACCGTCTCGTCGAACAAGGCATCCGGATCCTTGGTGGATGCGGTGATCTGCGGCACCAGCGGCACTGAGAAAATAGCCGGTGCTTGTGCAGGTGTGAGAGCGCATCCTAAGAGGCTTCCAGCGTGACGAAGTCCTGTTCGCGGTCAAGCACCAGGAACGAATGCTTGACCACGCCCCACGGCTCCATTGCCTTGTGGATCGCGTCCTTATCGAGCGTGCCGCAGGTGTAGAAATCGTGCTGCACCAGTGCCGGTGAGCTCTCGTCCCAGATGTGGACGGCGACGTGGGAGGTCTCGATGATCGCAACGCCAGTGAGCCCACGGTTGCCGGTCTTTTCGACGTAGGCGACGTGCGGACAGGATGCTCATGCCCTGGCCTTCGATCAGTTTCGCCATCCAGTCGACAAGGTAGTCGCGGCGGGAACCCAGGGGCGGGTTCGTGACTTCGAAACGTCCGATGAAGTGGTGGTGTTTGATCATGGCTATCCTCATATGGGTGACGGGCCGGACTAGAGCCCGGAGCGAGCCGTCTTAATACCCTCGTTATGCGCAAGCCTCTTCAAACCCCCTTGGTTGCGTCGCCTGCGCTGTAGGAATGCGCACCGGTGCCCGCAAGCTTTCCGCCTTCAACGATAAGGTATTCAGGCCGGATCGGACGCGTGACAAACCAGCATTCGAGGATCTCGCGAACGCCAGCGGCATAGCGCGATTGTGCCGATAGAGACGTGCCTGAGATGTGCGGCGTCATTCCGTGATGGGGCATGCTCCGCCACGGATGGTCCTTCGGTGCCGGTTGCGGGAACCAGACATCACCTGCATAGCCCGCGAGCTGCCCACTCTCGAGCGCCCGGACAATGGCATCGCGATCGCAGATCTTGCCGCGTGCCGTATTTACGATGTAGGCGCCGCGCTTCATCTTTGCAATCAGGGCATCGTTAAACATGTGCTCCGTCTCAGGATGCAGGGGCGCATTGATAGTAACCACGTCGCACACTTTGACCATCGACTCGACGTTTGCATGGAAGGTAACGCCGAGTTCCTTTTCGATGTCGGCCGGTAAGCGGTGCCGATCAGTGTAGTGCAGCTTGACATCGAATGGCTTCAGCCGGCGCAAAACCGCGAGGCCGATACGGCCAGCGGCCACAGTACCGACGTTCATTCCTTCAAGATCGTAGGAGCGTGCGGCGCAGTCAGCGATATTCCAGCCACCCTTAATGACCCACTGATAGGAGGGGATGTAATTGCGCACGAGCGAAAGAATAATCATAACCACGTGCTCGGAAACGCTGATGCTGTTGCAGTAGGTCACTTCGGCAACCGTTATGCCGCGATCGATGGCCGCCTGCAGATCCACATGATCGGAGCCGATGCCGGCAGTGATCGCAAGTTTGAGCTTCTTGGCCTTGGCAATTCGTTCGGCGGTGAGGTATGCGGGCCAGAAGGGTTGCGAAATCACGATCTCGGCGTCCGCCAACTCTCTTTCGAAAACAGAATTCGGACCATCCTTGTCAGCAGTGACGACGAACGTGTGCCCCTTAGACTCGAGGAATTTTCGCAGGCCGAGTTCGCCTGAGACACTACCAAGTAGCGTGCCCGATTTGAAATCGATCGCCTTCGGCGTGGGAAGTGTCTGCCCGCCCGGATAGCGGTCAAGCTTCGGAATATCGTCGCGGGCATAAGACTTCGGGTAACCATCGACCGGGTCGTCGTAAAGGACGCATACGACTTTCGACATGGCTAGTTCTCCTGCTCAACATTGATTGAAAAGAAGCGCCAAAAATGGCCATTGCTGCCGCGACAGCCCCCCGCTTCGAGCCGGCGTTCTGCGTTATGGATTTAGCCAGATCGATCTGTCAGAAGCAGCAATCCAGGCGCTTCTGTGATATCCCATTGATATGGGGTGACCTCAGTCCAAAAGCCAGGGCTTCATGGCCTCCCGCTTGAATTGGGCCTGCCTCGATGCCCTGAAGCAGATCGCGTAGGCGTAATGTCCGCTTAGGGTCAGGTCCGACCGGTGGCACTGTGTGCGATGACCGCTTGGCCCAGAAAGCGGACGTTCGCGCTGAAACGTGATGGGCCAGGAGCGGACATTTCTGAAACGTTACACCGGGCCGTTAAAATCGGCCAATGCGATCCCACAGCATCACCAGCCCCAACACAAGCACAGCCGCCGCACCGGCCAGTTCCAGCCAGAAACCGAGACTGCCGCGCATC
Source organism: Hyphomicrobium sp. (assembly GCA_031409575.1). GTDB lineage: Bacteria > Pseudomonadota > Alphaproteobacteria > Rhizobiales > Hyphomicrobiaceae > JANNFX01. The sequence goes on along the minus strand of JANNXL010000561.1, from coordinate 2,729 downwards.
CATTCCGTGCGTCGCCAGAGGTGAGTAAACCGGTCGCGCGCTAGAACAGCTGCAACAGCGAATGAGACGAGCGTGACAATAACACCACCAAGCATCGAACCCACCGCCGCAAATCCGGCGATCAGTTTGTTCTGAGCGAACGCATAGGTGAGAATGAAGGTCGTGAGTGGGCACGGCACGAGGCCTGTCACCATCGCGAGCGCACGGCCGTCACGATCATGTTTGTGCGGCGGCGGCCAAATGGTTCGCACCACCAAGTATACACCAATCATTGAAATCAGAGCCGCACTTGCCGCCTCGAATGCCGGGGCTCGACCACCTGCCGCCAATGAACGGCTGATGACGGCAATACCTGCGAGGACCAGAATCACAGCGAGGCCAACATGCGTCAAAGCCAGAAGTGTGCCCGTGACGACACCTTCGATCAGCTTACTCGGACGACCTAGGTGGTAGGACACGAGCACGCTCTTGCCGTGGCCCGGCATGAGGGCGTGCACCATACCGAACACGAAAGCACCTGCCATGAGCACAGGCAACCCCGACACATCCACGGTATCTCTGATCCCATGGGTCATCCCGCCGTACAGCCAGCGTTGCATGCCGATCAGCCAGGCAAAGATTGTATCCACTTGCGTTTATCCTACCCTAGGGGATAGGATACTGCGATGGGCCATGAAAGTCACTCAGACATTATCAAACGCTTGAAGCGCGCCGAGGGCCACCTGCGCTCGCTTGTCGGCATGATTGAGGCTGGCCGACCCTGCCTCGACCTCGCGCAACAGCTTCACGCTGTCGAGCACGCTATTGGAAACGCCAAGCGCGAGCTAATCCAAGACCATATAGACCACTGCCTTGAGGATTCGGTGAAAGGTGGCGGTAAATCAGCGAAGACCGCGCTCGCTGAATTCAAGGCACTGGCCAAGTATCTGTGAGGCGCACCACAATGATGGACAGAGTGCGCGACTGGCTGGGGCTGACTACGCTTGAGGGGCCAGCAGGACACGGCCACGACCATGGCGCCGATGCGAGCCACGGGCACACGCATGGTGTCATCGACCCGACGATAGCGACGACCGAGCGCGGCTTGTGGGCGGTCAAGTGGTCCTTCGTCATCCTGGTCATCACGGCCGCGCTACAAATCGTTGCTGTGATCGCAACAGGCAGTGTCGCGCTATTAGCCGACATGATCCATAACGTCGCTGACGCGACTACGGCCATCCCGCTATGGATTGCCTTCCGCCTAGCGCAACGCAAGCCCACACCGACATTCACTTACGGTCTTGGACGTGTCGAAGACCTCGCCGGCATCGCCATCGTTCTCATCATTCTATTCAGCGCCGTTGTTGCGGGTTATGAATCTATAAGCCGCATCCTTCATCCTCAGCCGATCACGTTGCTGACATGGGTCGCACTGGCTGGTCTCATTGGGTTCATCGGCAATGAGATTGTCGCGGTGTTCCGCATTCGTGTTGGCCGCGAGATTAACAGCGCCGCACTGATCGCCGACGGCTACCATGCCCGCACGGATGGGCTGACAAGCCTGGCTGTGGTTGCCGGCGCTATTGGCGTCTGGTTAGGTTTTCCTCTGGCCGATCCAATCATTGGTTTGCTGATCACAGTTGCCATCTTCGGCATCGTCTGGCAATCGGCAAAAGCCGTTCTGACCCGAATGCTCGATGGCGTGGACCCGGCCATGGTCAGCGAAATCCGGCATTCTGCCGAGCACGTTTCGGGCATCAAAAAAGTTCTCGATGTCAAAGCTCGTTGGCTTGGCCACAAACTCCATTCCGAAGTTGTGATCCTCATCGATGATGAACTTTCCGTTGCCGCAGCTGACCAACTCGGCGAGAAGTTGAAACGAGAAATGCTGGCGCATATTCCAGCACTGTCTGTGGTGAACGTGCGGTGTCAGGGTTCAGAGATCGTCGAGACCGCCACTCGGTCATCATCACGCGCAGGTGGGCATCATCACGCGCCCGAGCCGTTCATGGTCACAAGTGCGCTTGCGACCGGCATCCTAGAAATTGCCGATACGCCCAAGGGCGAACGGATGCGGTTGAGCATTGAGCAGCCAATTGATGGGCTACAGGCGACCGTGACGATCGAACGGCCAGGTGGCGAGCCTGAAACACTCACCCTCGCACTCGTGGCCGGAAACGATGGTGTTTTCGAAAGCGTGGTCGCGCCGGGCGAGCCGCACGAATTCTCGGCTAAGCTCCGACTTATGCTTGGCACGCGCGAGGACGTTCTTGCCTTCAAAATGGCCGAGCCTGCCGGACACCACCACTGACCCGTTCGCATTCCGAAAGACACCTTCTATGCCCGTTCCCGTCTCCAAGATCAGACAATTCATTGGGCTTGCGCTCTTTGTGCTAGCTGCGATTTACCTGTCGGCCGGAGTGGGATACGCCCACGGCATTCACGCCGACCAAATCAGCAAGCTCAAGTATGGCGGGTTGCTCGATTACTTCTGGTTCGGCGCCACACACATGCTGACCGGCTACGACCACCTGCTGTTCCTGTTCGGCGTGATGTTCTTTCTGACGAAGCTGCGCGACATCGTCACCTTTATCACGGCATTCACAGTCGGTCACAGCATCACGCTCATCGGTGCGACGCTGTATGGGGTTCAGGCCAACTACTTTCTCATCGACGCCGTGATTGCGATATCCGTTATCTACAAGGGCTTCGATAACCTCGACGGATTTCGGAAATGGTTCGGCATCGAA
>JANNXL010000560.1:0-3857 GCA_031409575.1 Hyphomicrobium sp. | reverse complement strand
TCAGATCTTTGAGCGCGAACATTTCTTCAGCGCCCGCGAGGTCGCCGGCAATTGCGCCAACCTTATCAGGGGCTGCCGCTTTGAGCTTTTCGGCAACCACCGACAACGCTTCGTCCCAGCTTGCCGGCAGCAAGCGGCCATTCGTGCGCACGTAGGGCTGATCCAGCCGCTGCGTCTTCAAGCCGTCGGCGACGTGGCGCGTTTTGTCGGAAATCCATTCCTCATTCACGGCGTCGTTGTTGCGCGGCAGAATGCGCATCACTTCGCGCCCGCGCGTATCGACGCGAATGGCGCAGCCGACCGCATCCATCACATCGACGGTTTCGGTTTTTTTGAGTTCCCACGGCCGTGCGTTGTGCGCCCACGGCCGGTGCGTGAGCGCGCCGACGGGGCACAAATCGACCGCATTGGCGCTCATTTCCGAGAGCATGCCGTTTTCGAGATAGGTGGTGATTTCGGCATCTTCGCCGCGCCCGATGAGGCCCAGTTCTTCGACGCCGGCCACTTCCGTCATGTAGCGCACGCAGCGCGTACAGTGGATGCAGCGCGTCATCACGGTCTTGATCAGGGGGCCGAGGTGCTTGTCTTCGACGGCGCGCTTGTTTTCGTCGTAACGCGAGCCGCCAGCGCCAAACGCCATGGCCTGGTCTTGCAAATCGCACTCGCCGCCTTGGTCGCAGATCGGGCAATCGAGCGGGTGGTTGATGAGCAGGAATTCCATCACGCCTTCGCGGGCTTTTTTCACGGTCGCGCTGGTGGTGGAGACATTGATGGGCGAGCCATCGGCGTTAGGGCGCAGTTCGTTGACGGTGACGGCGCACGAGGCGAGGGGCTTTGGCGAACCCTGCACGTCGACGAGGCACATGCGGCAGTTGCCGGCAATCGACAGCCGCTCGTGATAGCAAAAGCGCGGGATAACGCTGCCGGCGGCTTCGCACGCGTGCATGAGCGTGGTGCCGTCCTCGACCTCGATCTCGCGTCCGTCAACGATCAGTTTCTTCGGCATTCGTTTGCCTTTGATCACGTCTGTTCGGGGTCTGACCCCATGAAGAACAATTCAATTCCGAGCCTGGGGTCAAACCGGCCGGGTCAGACCCCGTTTTTTGTTTGATGTTGGGTTACGGCGGCGAGTGCCGCCTAACCCAACCTACACGTATCGCGTCTCCATCAGTTCGTTCAGTTCCGTAGGTTGGGTTAGCGCGGCCCGGATCATCAAATAAACTCCGGTGCCAGTTCCGCGCGTAACCCAACACCTTTTACTCCGCTGCCACTTTGTGTCCGCCGTGATAGTCATCGATGCGCCGTTCGATTTCACCACGGAAATGGCGGATCAGGCCTTGCACGGGCCACGCCGCCGCATCACCCAGCGCACAGATCGTGTGACCTTCGACCTGTTTCGTGACATCCAGCAAACGGTCGATCTCGCTCTTTTCGGCGCGGCCGTCGGCCATGCGTTCCAGGACGCGCCACATCCAGCCAGTGCCCTCGCGGCACGGCGTGCACTGGCCGCAGCTCTCGTGCTTGTAAAAATACGAAATGCGCGCAATGGCACGCACAACGTCCGTCGACTTGTCCATGACGATGACCGCCGCCGTGCCAAGACCTGATTTGACCTTTTGAAGCGCATCGAAATCCATGGTCAGGCCATCGCACTGTTCGGCTGGCACCAGCGGCACCGACGACCCGCCAGGAATAACAGCCAGGAGATTGCTCCAGCCGCCGCGCACGCCGCCGCAGTGCCGTTCAATCAGCTCTTGAAGCGGGATGCCCATTTCCTCTTCGACGACGCACGGCTTCATCACGTGGCCTGAAATCTGGAACAGCTTGGTGCCGGTGTTGTTGGGCTTGCCTATATTCGAAAACCACGCGCCGCCGCGGCGCAGAATGTCGGGCACCACGGCGATGCTTTCGACATTGTTGATCGTGGTCGGCGCGCCATAAAGCCCGACATTGGCCGGAAACGGCGGCTTCAAGCGCGGCTGGCCTTTTTTGCCCTCTAGACTTTCGAGCAGAGCGGTTTCCTCGCCGCAGATGTACGCGCCCGCGCCATGATGAACGTAACACTCGAAGTCCCAGCCATGGACGTTGTTTTTGCCGATGTACTTCGCGGCATACGCTTCATCGATGGCGCGCTGCAGGGCTTCGCGCTCGCGGATGTATTCGCCGCGCACGTAGATGTAACAAACATGCGCCCGCATCGCGAACGACGCGAGAAGCGCGCCCTCGACCAGCAAATGGGCGTCGTGGCGGAGAATTTCGCGGTCTTTGCAAGAGCCCGGCTCAGACTCGTCGGCGTTGATGACGAGATACGACGGCCGCGCATCGGCTTTCGGCATAAACGACCACTTGAGGCCCGTGGGGAAGCCCGCGCCGCCGCGCCCGCGCAGGCCGGAGGCCTTCACTTCGTTGATGATCCAGTCGTGACCCTTGTCGATAAAGAACTTTGTGCCATCCCACGCGCCGCGCGCCATCGCGCCCTTGAGACCGGCGTCATGGAATCCGTAGAGGTTTGTAAAAATGCGGTCTTTATCGGCGAGCATGATCTACTTATCCCTTCGGCTGTTCGCCGATGCTGCCATCAGGCCGCCAGCCGGTTGCCAGCTTCGCGGACTGTTCCAGCCACTTGTCGCGTTCGATGCGGCCTTTGAAGCCGGGCATGGCGGCTTCGAACCATTCGATGTGCTTGGGCGTCCACGCGGCAATCTGATCGAAGTGCCAGATGCCCATTTCATTCATGCGCGCTTCGAGCTTTTCAGCGACACCCCAGATCAGTTTGAGATCGTCGCCCGTGCCGTTACGCGGCTTTGCGAGCAGCGCCGGCGTGCTAGAATTGTCATTGGACGCTGTCGCGCCGGAAGCAGCCGCTGCAAGCGCGCTGCCCGGTACGGGCCCTGGAACAGTGGCAAGCCGCAAGATGTCCATCTCGCCTTTCGACATGCCCCGGCCGCTTGAAGCACGCGCTTCGAGTGCTGGAACGAGCCCCGCATTGGCCATGGCGGCAGCGGCAGCTACGTTCATCGGCACCGGCGCGGCTGGCGCTGGCAGTGCGGGAGTAACTGCGGTCAACAGCGGATCGCCGGTAAAGCGTTTGGCCCAAGTCCCGCGCATGGACCCGTTGTAAAGCGCGGCATCGGTCAACGTCGTCTGACCGCCCTCGGGGCACGAAACGCGGCGGCCAATCTGCGAACCCGGAGACGGCGGCTTGCCCTTGGCGAACCCATTGAGAACTGCATCGAGTAGTGACGGCGTCAGATCCTCGTAGGTATCACTGCCGATCTGCACGAGGGGGGCGTTGGCGCAACTGCCGAGACACTCGACCTCTTCCCACGAGAAGCGTTTGTCCCCGGACAGCTCATGCGGCTCATGCGCGATGCGGTCTCTGCATTTGGCGACCAGATCGCGCGAGCCCCGCAACATGCACGGCGTGGTGCCGCACACCTGAACGTGCGCAACGGACCCCACAGGCACCAGCTGAAACATGGTGTAGAACGTCGCGATTTCGTAAACGCGGATGTAAGCCATGCCCAGCATGTCGGCGACCACGCGAAGCGATGGCTCCGTGACCCAGCCGCCGATCTGTTCCTGCACGCGCCACAAAATAGGGATGACCGCCGAGGCTTCCTTGCCGGGCGGATAGTCGCCGATCTTGGCTTTCGCCCACGCCAGATTTTCCGGTGTGAACGCGAAGCTCGCGGGCTGGTCGGGGTGGAGGCGGCGGACGGCCATCAACGGCTCCCAGAAACGTGGCACTTCCCCCCGATGGCACGCGGCTTTTGCACCGCAAAAGGCCTGACAGGGTTAATGTTTCCAGTACGGGGAAAGCGGCCCTAAAGCAAGGCTTCGCGATGCCACAACGC
>JANNXL010000559.1:0-6101 GCA_031409575.1 Hyphomicrobium sp. | reverse complement strand
TTTCCGATTGTGCGTTTGACCCCTCAGGCCAGTTGTTTTTTGACATCTTCGATAGTGACGGCTTCCTCGGCGACATCTTGTGTGTCAACAGCACTTACGCTCCATTCTTCGAAGTGTTGCCGCGCAAGTACCGGTTCCGGCTGCTCAACGCCTGCATGTCGCGCTTCGTCAAGCTGGCGCTTGCGGATTCAGCCGGCAAGGCCGTACCGTTCCAATTTATCGCCAACGACGGCAACTTCGTCGTCAACCCGCTCACGCTGCAACAGCTCGACGAACAGGGAACCGGTGAGCGCTACGACATCGTTGTCGATTTCTCGAAGTTCAAGATCGGCAGCAAGATCCGGCTGATCAATCTGCTGCAGCAGACCAATGGGCGCAAACCCGACAAGGTCCTGTCGATCGCCGATGCCAATAAAGGCGTTGCGGTCGACCCCACCGTGGGTCCGATCATGGAGTTCCGCGTCGTTGGGCAAGTTCAAAGTGTTGACGTGCCTGGCGTGACACTGCGCTCAACCGATCAGGACCGAAGCCAAGTGCCCTCGCGCTTGACCGAGCAGATCCCGATTGTCACTCCCGTTAGAACCCGTATCGTCGAGTTCAAACGCAAGGAACCCAATCCCAGCACCGACGAAGGTGGCTGCAATCCCAGCTGTGAAGATAAGGAATTCCTGCCCTGGGTCGTGAGCGTGAATGGCGAGCGCGCCCATTCGCTCAATGCCAACCGCATTTCTCTGCTCATCCCGAAACCAGGCGAAGTCGAACACTGGACTTATATCAACGGCGGCAGCGGCTGGGATCATCCCATCCATCTTCACTTCGAGGAGGGCATTACAATCAACCGCGGCATTGACGCAATCCCCTCCACTGAGCGACTCGTGCGCAAGGACGTATGGCGGCTGCGGCCTGGCGGACAAGTGAAATTCCAAGTGCAGTTCGGCGAGTTTGGCGGATCGTATGTCAACCATTGCCACAACACCGTGCACGAGGATTTCGCAATGCTCTTGCGGTATCAGGTGCTGAGCGACAACGGCGAGCCGCAACTCGCGGTGTCACCGACGCCAATACCGACCGAAGACGGCGTGACGTTCATGACGCCTGAAATCCTGCCTGAAGGAGACCCAAGAAAGAAGTCTGGGTCGACATAAGGGTGGCGCGTTGGCCGGCCGGATTTGAAAGGACTGTCCGCAAATTGGGCATGCAACGTGAATGTTTAGTTCCGCAAATCAGACGGCAAAGAAAATGGTTCAGGCATGCTGGCGTGCAACACTGCCAGCCTGCCTTGTCATCTTCGGAATTGCAGTGGCGGGCGTCTGTCTAACCGGTGCAGGGTCGGCCGCGCCGTCAGGCTCGCGCTGGAATGAGAACTACTTCCCGAACTTACCGGTCGTTACCCATGACGGCCGCACGTTGAATTTTTACGATGATCTCATCAGAGGAAAGATCGTCGTCATAAATTTCATCTACACGAGCTGCGCCAACATCTGCCCGCTGACGACGGCGCGCCTTGCGGAAGTCAAGGATCGCCTCGGCGATAAAGTCGGCCGCGATATTTTCTTCTATTCGATCACTCTAGATCCTGTCGTTGATGGGCCTGAGATGCTGGCCAAGTATGCCGAGACCTACAAGGCAGGTCCTGGGTGGCTGTTCTTGACCGGAAAGCCAGAGGATATCGATCTGATCCGCCACAAACTGGGCGAACGCAGCCGGGTGCTGAGCGAGCATCGCAACGACGTCATGCTCGGCAACGACAGAACCGGAGAATGGGGCCGAGACTCGGCCTTTTCCGACATCGACCAACTGGCCGACACAATCCGCAGCATGGACCCTGAATGGCGTAAGCAAGTACGTGCCCTTGCGAACAACGCAGCAAACATAAAGGCCACCGTCTTGTCAGGAACGCCGGGGCAAGCCTTGTTCATCAAAGCCTGTTCGGCATGTCACACGATAGGGCAGGGCATCGTTGTGGGTCCGGACCTCGCCGGAGTGCTTGAACGCCGCGAACGGTCTTGGCTTACACGGTTTCTCATGGCGCCGGACGAATTGCGCGCCGCCAAAGATCCAATTGCTGTTGCTCTCGATGAAAAGTTCCCCGGTGTCAGCATGCCGAATCTTGGTCTGTCCAACGGCGATGTTGACGACGTGTTGGCGTATCTGGCCGCGAAATCTCCCAAGCCTGCAACTATTGGAACCGCTGCGGAGCACGCAGACGGCAGCGTTCCATCGCCTGCGAATTGAGCCAATGATGAGCGCAAGTTCCCCAATGTCTAGACCGAGACTTACGGTGCCGGAGTCTGCACATCCTGCGGAGGTTTTGGCGCGAACAGCTTGAGTTCAGCTTTGTCGCCGTTTCGCTCAATGAACACACGGTCGGTTTCGATTTTGCCGACCGTCCAGCCGCCAACATCCCCTCCAACTTCGACCCATGCCGCTGTTGGCAACCCAGTGACGCGGATGAGCGCCCGGCGTGCAGACGAGCCCGATCGCATCATGCCAACGAGACGGAGTTGATCGGCTGCCGTTTCAAGCGTTGGTTCCACAGCGGTTGGAGTATTTAAATCGGCTGGTTTGGCGGCAGGCGGTCTCCTGTCAGACCGGAAAAGGGGACGCCTAAGTGTTTCTGTCAACTCGGTCAGAGGCGGCACGCCATTGCCCGTAGCTGCATCCGCATTCACGACAGTCTCGTTCGCCTCTGAAGCCGCCGGCGTGATTGGCGAAGTATCGACCGGTGTGCTCGCCTGCCACCAATTCAAATATGTGAGACCTGCCACAACCGCGGCGAGATAAGGTACAACGAGACGGCGCGCAGATCGCTTCATGGCTGATCTTTCACGCGCGGTGTCGCTCCCAAAACCGTGAGGCGCACGTCAAGATCGGTCACTTCCTGCCCTTCGCGATCAGGTCCGCGAGACACATGAAGGGCTTGAACGATCAGCACTGGCCGTGCGGTTTCGAGATCGAATACCAGTTTTTGCAATTGCTGTATGGTTGCGCTGAGCTGGGTTTGTACGCCGATCAGCCTTACACCACCTTCGTCTCGGGGCGGCATGGCCTGTGTGCTGGCAAGGCGCGCGCCAATGCCATGCGCCGCCTCACTCAACCGCGACTGAAGTCCGGCCAGACGAATGGCATCGCTTTCTCCTTCAAGAAATACGGCACCTTTTTGGGCTAAATCCGGCTTGCGCCCTGAAGAGGCATTGGTGGCCGCAGCATTTTCGGCGGCGAGGAGGCGTCCAAGCAGCGCGCGCTGGGTTTCAATACCGTCTTCAAGATCGGCCCGTTGGGCTGCAAAGGGTTTCACGACCAAGTTTACAAAGCTGAAGCCGATCGCAACAAGAACCGCAACGGCGAGGGCCTTACTAAGAACGGTCCGCAATGAAAAAATCATGGCGCTGCCTCACCAGGAACTGCACCCTCATCAGGAACCACTGGCTCGCCATCAGAAGCCGGCTCAGGCACACGGGCGCGCGGTGCCGTGCGCAGGTGCAACCGGTAGCTAAACCGTTCCTTGGTGCGTGCGTCGTCAAATGTGATGGGCGCGCTGAGGTTGGCATCGGCGAACATCTGTGATCGCTCAAGCAGGGGCACAAGCTCCGACGCATTTTTGGAGAAGCCAGAAATGTTCACATCTCCGCCGTCGACGCTGAACTCCATCAAAGAGGCCGTGTCAGGCAGCAGACGGGTGAGTTCGTCCAGAATATGCACAACAGCCGGGCGGTTCGCTTTTAGCCTTATGACCTCGGCGGCTTCTTTCGCCGTGCTGTCAGATAGGTCACGCCCCGTTTCAATTTTGGTGACACGAGCCCGGGCCTCCACCGTCTGGCTCTCAATTTCAGTTAGTGCGGTTTGGTGGCGGGAGATAGAAATCCAAACAGAACTGGCAATCAGTGCGGCTGCGAGGGCAGCAAGTATAGGTCCCAGTCGCTGGACAGCCTTCGTGCCAGACGCATCCCGCCGGCCTGTCCCGTGCAGGAAGTTGACTGGCAGCGCGTGCCCGCCGGCTTCGGACCAGCAATCGATACCATGAACCGGGAGGCCTGCTGCCTCAAGGCGCGCGACGGCCCTGTCGATCGTGCTCTTCTTAATGATCAGCTGCACGTAGCCAGTGGTACCGTTGGCTGAACGCATGGCGTCTCGGTAGTGAGCCGTGTAGATCTCAGCCGCGTCAAGGGGCGTTGAGCGTTCGAGATCAAGCTCAAGAATGCGTGCCGCATCGGCCTGCGCCTTGTCAGGGACCTCGATACGTCTGACAAGGCACGCGGAATGTGGCAGCCGCAACTGAACTGCGGCTGGCGGGCTTCCAGGACGGTGGCGGCTGGCAAGCCGGTCTAGCAGCGCTTGTTCCGTCAAAAGCTCATCAACGAACGGCCCCGAGGCGGACTGGCCCGATGCAGGCTGGCCCGATGCAGGCTGGGATGGGTCTCTCACGAGAGACAAGCGGCCGTCACGCAGTTCGACCACAATCTCCGGCCGTTCGGGCTGCATGCTGTCCCGGAATCCCTTTGGCACGAGGCTGGCGAGTTCACCCGTCCACCAGTCAAATCCTTGACGTGCGATACCTGTCAAATCTTGGCTCAGCGAACCCACGATCCCTGCATCCTGTAAAGCTGCAAACAAAATCACGGCAATTGACGTTAATTGTGCTCAACGCCCTAAACTTAGAGGCCTATAGGCGTATACTAGCGTAGTGCGCCGACACGTGGAATCTCATTTGAAGCATTGCTTAGTTTGAGGGCCTCGAATGCAATTGAAAAATGCACCGGCCAGTCAGGAATTGCCCGATCCCCGTGGCGATGCCTTTGTCGCCAGGCTGAGTTCGGCGCTGACTGAACGTGGTCTCGTAGACGAGCTTGGACTTCTGCGCGCCCAAAGGGCACGTCAGCAATCGAATGAGCGGTTTGATCTCGTGCTGATGCGGCTTGGTCTGGTCAGCGACGCAGCTTTGACTGCTACACTTGCCAAGCTTCTCGATCTTGACGTGGTGACCCCTAGCGACTGGCCCGAGCGGGCCGTTGCCGGAGCCGACGTTAAACCGTCGTTCCTGAAGGCAAGCCGTCTGGTGCCGATCGGCGAAGGGGACGGCAACGTAGTGGTCGCGATAGCGGACCCGTTCAATAGCGGCGCGATTGATGCCCTGGCTTTTTTGCTGGACCGCCGCATTGTGACCAAGCTCGCAACGGCAGCCGATATCGAACAGTGCATCGACCGCTTGTACGGACAGAACGCTGCGCCGGGGCAGCCCGCTTCGCTCTCACGTAGTGAAGATGCGGATGCAGACAACGATGACGACGTCCGCCGCCTCGAAGACATGGCGAGTGAAGCGCCGGTTATCCGTCTCGTGCAAAGCCTTGTTGAGCGTGCCGCCGCAGCCCAGGCATCCGATATCCATATCGAACCGCGCGACGATAGCGTGCGCGTGCGGTTCCGAATCGACGGCGTATTGCATACGGTCGAGACGTTGCCGCTGTCGTTGCGTGCAGCACTGTGTTCGCGCATCAAGATTATGGCTCAACTCAACATTGCCGAACGGCGACTACCGCAGGACGGGCGAATCCGCGTCAATGTTCGCGGCCGCGAGATCGACTTGCGCGTTTCAACCATGCCGGCCATGTGTGGAGAAAGCGTCGTCCTGCGTTTGCTCGACCGCTCAAACGTGGCGCTCGATTTCAAAGCGTTGGGTTTTGACGGAGAGGCACTTGCCGCATTTCAATCGATTTTGCAGCAGCCGAACGGCATCATTCTTGTCACTGGCCCGACGGGAAGCGGTAAGACAACAACACTTTACACCGCGCTGAGTGCGCTCAACAGCACGGAGCGTAAACTGTTCACAGTCGAAGATCCGATTGAGTACCGGCTCGACGGTGTCAATCAGATTCAAGTGAATCCCAAGATTGGACTCACGTTTGCAACTGCGTTGCGATCCATTCTGCGTCAAGATCCCGACATCGTTATGGTTGGTGAAATCCGCGATCTTGAGACGGCCGAAATCGCCATTCGTGCCTCCCTGACAGGGCATCTCGTTTTATCGACTGTCCACACCAACAGCGCAGCGGCCACCGTGACGAGGCTTCTGGATATGGGCGTTGAGGACTATCTAATGGCCT
>JANNXL010000558.1:0-2369 GCA_031409575.1 Hyphomicrobium sp. | reverse complement strand
AGATCAATCTCGCCTGATGCACAGGAAAAGCGCCGCTGCAAAATCCGGTAACCTCGGGCCATCAGGAACACTGCGGCTATCGTTTCACCCCACGCACCGCTTCGATTTCGTCGCTGGCGCTCCCCTTTTTGCGCACCGTCTTTCTTCGTACGATCATGAGACTTGAACGCGCCGTTGGTGGTCATGGGCGCTTGCCCGCTTCATTCGACTTGATCTGAAGTCCTAAATCATAGGCCCGCGCCTTTGAAATTCCGAAAGCCTCGGAGACGGCCTTGGCAGCATCCTTCAAGCTCATGGTTTCGAGCGCTGCGGCAAGCTTGGCGGAGATGTCCGCATCCGTCGCCAGTGCCGCCAGCGGCGGACCAGTGACAATGACAATCTCGCCTTTCAAGGTCGCATCCGCCACGCTCGCTGCAAGGTTGGGCAGCGTGCCGCGGCGAAAGTCTTCGTGCAGCTTTGTAAGTTCGCGTGCCATGCAGGCTTGCCGGGATCCAAAGACGGCGGCCATATCGGCCAAGGATTCCGCAGCCCGTTGCGGGCTTTCGAAAAAGACGATGCTCGAAGGCACCTGTGCCAGTTCGCTCAGGCGTGCACGGCGGGCCAATTGTTTGGATGGTAGAAAGCCTGCGAACAGAAAAGCGTCAGTTGGCAAACCCGCGCTCGTCAGCGCAGCCAGTACAGCTGAAGGCCCTGGCAGACTGATCACTGAATAGCCCAGGTCAGCGGCTTCGCGCACCAGCTTGAATCCTGGATCGGAAATGAGCGGCGTGCCCGCGTCTGAGATCAAGGCAATGCGCTGACCCCGTTCGAGACCAGCCAGAATGTGCGGGCGTTCGGCTTCGGCGTTGTGTTCGTGATAGGGCTTGAGGCGCGTACCAATCGCGTAGTGCTGCATGAGCGTGCGGCTGTGGCGCGTATCTTCACAGTAGACAACGTCCGCCTGTGTCAGGACGGCCAGCGCCCGCAATGTGATATCGCTCAAATTTCCAATGGGCGTGGCGACGATGTAAAGGCCCGAAGCAAGTGGGCGTGACAGTTGCTGTGTAATGGCGCCCGCCGCGCGTTCGGCAACGCTGCCCGTAACCGGTGAACCGAGTGCGATGGCCTCGTCCAATGCCTCAGTCTTATCGTCTGTACTCGTCACCCGTGCCATCGCTTGCATAATAATCATTCACCCGATTTGTTAGATCAGGTGATCAGAACTTTGACCAGATGCCTTTGGGCATGGCATATGGCTGGCGTAAAGAACAAAAGGACGTTCGGGTGACGCCAGCCAAAAAACGCCTGGGCATTTTGATTTCGGGCAAGGGCTCGAACATGCGGTCGCTTGTCGAAGCGTCACGTGCTGCTGTCTATCCGGCTGAAGTTGCTGTCGTGATTTCTAACCGGCCCGATGCGGCTGGGCTCGCCTTTGCCAAAGAGCAAGGCATTCCGGCGCTTGGCCTTGACCACAAACGCTATGAGAGCCGCGAGCATTTCGAAGGCCAGCTGCAAACGGTTCTGACAGCTTCGAAAGTCGATCTGGTTGCCTGCGCGGGGTTTATGCGGCTCATGACGCCTCAGTTTGTTGAACAATGGCGCGACCGTATGTTGAACATTCATCCGTCCCTCCTGCCCTTGTTCAAGGGGCTCAATACCCACGAGAGAGCGCTAGAAGCAGGGGTGCGGGTTGCTGGCTGCACCGTGCATGTGGTGCGCGCGGGCATGGACGAGGGCCCCATTTTGGCGCAGGCCGCGGTGCCCGTGATTGCTGGGGATACGGCCGAAACCCTCGCTGCACGCGTATTGGCCGCCGAGCACCAGCTTTACCCCCACGCTGTTGCCATGTTTGTGCGCGGAGACGCACGGGTTGAAGGTGAAAAAATCGTTTTTAACCAAACGATTAACCAGAACGGCGTGCTGTTCTCGCCAGCTCTTGCCATCCCCGCTAATCCCTAAGCTTACACTATGAGGCCCCCAGGCTAAATGCGGGTCAGATCACAGTGCTTCAGCAAAGTGACGCGGACGGTTGTGGTCGCATGGACTTATCGTTGCCGCGGGTGCTACTCACGGTTTTTTCCAGCCGGGTCGTGTCCCCGGCGAATGGGCCGTGCAACTGGCCTGGCGCGTAACTGCCGCCGTATCGTTGGGAACAGAATACACGCATGAGCACTCCGCAGCCTGCCCACGCTCAGGGTTTGGGCGATGAATCGAGCATCTGGTTCAAACTGTCGGCGCTGACCAAGGGCGACGCAGAAAACCCCATGCGAATTCTGATGCACATGGCCGAGCGCTATGGGCCGGTGATCCCCGTTAATATGGGCACGCAACGCGTCGTGTTTTTGTCGGATCCTGAGCACTTCAAGTATGTGCTGGTCAACAAGGCCGGC
>JANNXL010000557.1:0-2069 GCA_031409575.1 Hyphomicrobium sp. | reverse complement strand
ACTTTCGTGCCAAACGAGTTCTGGAGCCAGCTTTGGGCGGTGCTGCTGTTTCGCCTATTCGATATCGTCAAACCCCAGCCGATTCGCTACTTCGATGCGAAATGGAAGACGGGCTTTGGTGTGATGTGGGACGATTTGCTCGCCGCAGGCTACACGCCGGAGATCATAGACTATCTCCGGACCGGTTGGACGCGGCCGCAATTGCTCGCGCTGTTTGCGGCTGCGGGGCTGGCGCCGCGAGCGGCGTTGCAGGAAACCAAATCGCCGGCTGCCGAACTGGGCTTGACCCTCGATGGGGTCAGCGGGGCGGCCATAGTGGAAGCCATGATTGCCCATCCGGTACTGTGGTCAATCGGCCCATCGTGGCGACACCCAAGGGAGTGCGCCTCTGCCGGCCCAGCGAGACCGTGTTGGACGTTCTCGATCGCATGCCGCCGGGCCCGCTGTTCAAGGAAGACGGCGCGGTCATCATCGACGCGCAGGGCCATCGCGTATTTTGAATTTGATCTGCTGCGACGTGGCCGCCATCAGCCTGCAGGCTATCGGCGCGTTGGCACCGCTTGCCCCACTCCGGGTTGTGATGGATGATAACAGGAAAGTAAGAACTCACGCCTTGCCCTCCTTCGGAAGCAGCACCGCGCAAACGAGCCACGCAACGAGCGCTCCTGCGAACTGCCCAGCGAGAAAGCCGGGCGCATCCGCGGGCCGCACGCCTGCAAACGTGTCGGTCATCGCGCGCGCTATCGTGATGGCCGGATTTGCGAAGGACGTGCTCGCCGTCCACCAATAGCCGGCGGCAATCACAAGGGCGACCGCAGCAGCGACAGCGTGCTGCCGCCAGCGAGACACAGTCAGGATCGCAAACACCAGGGCGAAGGTCGCAACGCCCTCACTCAGTACTTGAGCAGCTCCAGCGCGCACGTGCGTCGCGGTTTGCAAAATCGGCAACTCGAACATGGCGTGCGCCAGAAAGGCGCCGGCCACGCAGCCGGCGGTTTGGACGGGCGCGTAGGCCAGAGCCAGGCCCACGCCGATCTCCCGCCGCAACGCCATGACCAAAGTGACGGCTGGGTTGAAATGCGCGCCCGAGATCGGCGCAAGCGCCGTGATCAAGACGAAGAGGATCGCGGCGGTCGCCGCTGTGTTTGCGAGCAAGGCGACGCCGTCGTTTCCCTGCGCTAAGCGGCTTGCCAGGATGCCCGAGCCAACGACGACGCCGGCCAGAAGCATCGAACCCAGCGCTTCGGCGAAAAGACGCCGCCCGACCTCGACAGCCTTCATTCAGCGCGGGCTTGCGATGTTGGCTCGATAGTTTTTCCGATCGCATCGAGCTGGGTCTGGAGCGACAATCGATCGAGACCGGCGATCGGCAACGCCGTGAAGATGGTGATGCGATTTTGCAGCATTCGCCATGCATCGCCAAACGCCAGGGCAAGCTCGGTCTCGCTTCCGGTGGCGGCCGCCGGGTCCGGCAAGCCCCAATGGGCACTCATGGGTTGTCCAGGCCAGACCGGGCAAACTTCGTTCGCCGCGTTGTCGCAGACCGTGAATACGAAATCGAGCTTTGGCGCGTCGGGGCGGGAAAACTCTTCCCAACTCTTCGACCGGAACAGCTCGGGCTTATAATTCAAGTTCTTCAATATTTGCACTACGCGCGGGTGGACTTCACCTTTCGGAAACGAGCCCGCGCTGAAAGCCCTGAATTTGCCCGCTCCAAAACGCGTGAGGATCGCCTCAGCCATGATTGAGCGCGCAGAATTGCCCGTGCACAGAAACAGCACGTTGTACGGATCGCTTCGCGTGTTCTTATCCACCATGATCCACTCTCCCACTTATTGCTTGCGCATCAAACATTGGCTGGTTCGCAGCACCGCGCTTCGTTTTTGGAGGCGGTCGGCGCTAGGCTCTCCAGCGCTGGATTGCCGCCATAGGTCGTCGCCTCGCCGGTCGTATGGAAGGTCTCCCAGACGACGCCCTGCGGATCGGCGATCCACGACTTCTCTGATTTTGCATAACAGCAGGTCGTCGCGCCCTCTTCGAGCACCGGCGCATCGGCGGCCTTGAGCCGC
>JANNXL010000556.1:0-6035 GCA_031409575.1 Hyphomicrobium sp. | reverse complement strand
TCTGCTCGCGGAAGTGGGTTAACAGTTTTCGATGTATTCAGTCGAGTTCAATGACCGCACCTGACAAACGTCTCTCTGGAAAAATTGCCCTCGTAACAGGTGCCTCGCGCGGGCTTGGCCGGGCGATCAGCTTGGCGCTGGCACGTGAGGGTGCACATGTCATTATTTCGGGACGCACGACTGGCGCGCTCGAAGAACTCGACGACGAGATCGTCAAGCTCGGCGCAACGGCGACGATTCTCCCGCTCGATTTGCGCAAGGGCGACAAGCTCGATCAACTTGGGCCGTCGCTGTATCAGCGCTGGCAGCAGCTCGATATTTTTGTTGCGAATGCCGCCATCCTTGGCTCGCTGTCGCCGCTCGCCCACGTCACTGCCGATGGCTGGGCCGACGTCATCGAAACCAATCTGTCCGCCAATTGGCGGTTGATCCGTACACTTGACCCGCTGCTGCAAAAGTCTGGCGGCGCGCGCGTTGTCTTCGTGACGTCGCGGGCCGCCCATGGCAAAAACGCCTATTGGGGACCGTATGCGGTGGCCAAGGCCGGGCTTGAAGCGCTTGCGGCCACGTACGCAGCCGAAGTGGAAAGTACACTCATTCGCGTTGCCACACTCGATCCGGGCGGTATTCGCACCGGCATGCGCAGCAAGGCGTTCCCCGGCGAAGACCCGATGACATTGCCCACCCCTGATGACGTGGCACGCCTCGCCCTCGACCTTGTGTTGCCCTCATCGGTTATTCACGGCACCGTGGTGCGCTACCGTGAATGGGCGAAAGGCGAAGGCCGCATGCCCAGTGCGCCAACGGCCAACGGCCACGACCGCCGCGACAGCACGGAAAACTGAGGCTTTCTTGGGAGAGCGCGAGCGTGGGCCCGAGTCCTGGGGCCCGAGTCTTGGGGCCCGAGTCTTGGGGCCTGCCGCCGTGCGATTGCGCGCAACTGCGCGTCCAGTCCGCCGCAAATTTATACGGGTACGAACCCCCGATCAGGTCCAGGCTCATAAGCAACAGAACCCTGCGGCCTTGCACAGCGCGCAAAGCCCGGCGCTCGCACTTTAGAATAAAACCGTCGAAAGACCTGAGATCACCGCACGCTGGCTTCCGTCAGGCGGAGCACGGTGATCCCGCCCGCCTGACGTGCCCATCGGCCTGATCACTCGGTCGAAGTATTGCCCATGAACTTCTTGCTCGCTGTCATGAAGCCCATCTCGCTATTGGCCCTGCAGAACTCGCCCATCTTGTCCGTGCTGGTGTCAAACTGTTCGTAGTCGATGACTGTGGTTTCATCGTAAGAGGAGTGATAGCCCGAGAGCCACATCAAAATCTGGCCAAGACCTTGGGCATCTTTTTCTGTCGATGTATTGATGGCGTCACACTTCATGATCGACAGATCAATGGCCGTAGACGAGGTCTCGCCCAAATTCTCGCCCAAGAATTTCTCGGTGGCGCTCATCACACCGATGTTGGGATTTTTTTTGCAGTAGTCTACGGTCTCTTCGAAAGCTGCAAGCATCTTGTCAAAGTCGACAACCGTGCCCTGTTCTTCCGTCGCATGGTAGCCTGCCATCCAATAGAGAATGACGGTCGCGCCGTATTGTTCTTCTTCGGATAACGAGGTGTAGGACGACGTCAGATCCTTGCATGAAAACGTCGAAGCATCGACGGATTCAGCCGAAGCGGGAGCCGCGGCGAGGATAAGAGCGGCGGCAGCAGCCACCAATGTGTAGGCACGCATCATCAGGATATACTCCACACAAACGAACGCGGCGCGCACTACGGCGTGGGAGCTTGCCAGGGCAGCAATTCAGCGCGGCAATCCGGTTCCGGGCAGCGCGACTCGAAAACCCGGCGGGCGCCAACATGTAACAAAAGCGTTAATAAACCTTAGCCAGAGCTGTCCCAGTTTGTCTGGACAGAATATCCGCCTTGATAATTGGAACGACGGCCGGTTTTAAGCAGCTAAGCGGAGCGGCGGCGGTTGGCTGAGGCAGACTTGGTCCCGCCAGCGTCCGTCAAGGCACGACGGCGAGCGGCGGCTGGCGCTTAAACTCGTGTTGCCGTCGTCGGTAATACACGGCACCGTGGTGCGCTACCGTGAATGGGAAAAAGGCGAAGGCCGCATGCCAGGCGCGCCGAACGCCAACGGCCACGACCGCCGTGATAGCAAAGACAACTAGCGGCAGCGTTTCAATCCGATGTGGCACATTCGGCGGAAGTCCGTCACCCAGTCCCCCTCCCCAGCGGAGACGGGTGGGGGTGGAGAGAAGCTGCTGGGGCACGAACCGGGTAGATCCCTGACAGAGTAGACCGGGAACATCCCTGACAGTTTTAGCTTGCGTCTCCAAGGGGGAGATTCGGGCGATGGCTTTCAAGTAGACCTGCCGGTTGGAAGAGCGGATTTGCATGTTCCGGGATTGAGATACGGGGGCGTTTACGGCTCAGGACCTGGCCTCGCGCTATGGCGTCAGCCGCGCACGTCACGTATCTCTAACCCTCGATGACCATGCCATCGTATGCGGGCTCAACCCCCGCCGGCAGTTCGCGCTTCAACGCGGCGTAGTCGAGATCGGCTGTCATGTGGGTTAGGATGGCACGCTTGGGCTTCAGCCGCGCGATATGTGCGAGCGCCTGTTTCAAGCTGAAATGGCTCTCATGGGGCGTGTAGCGCAACGCATCGATGATCCATACATCAAGCCCTTCAAGCAAACTTTCCGAGCTTTCGGGCAACGCGCTGATGTCTGGCGAATACGCAATATTGCCAAAGCGGAACCCGAGCGAGGGAATATCGCCATGCACTTGCGGGATCGGTATGGCGTCCAGCACACCGCCCTTGCCGCTGACTTTCACGGGCTTGTTAGTCTCGATGAGGTGCGCTGACAGGATCGGCGGATAACTCGAACCTTGCTTTTGCTGGAAGCAGTAAGCAAATCGCGACACCAGACTATCCAGAGTTAATTGATCAAAGTAGCAGGGAATGCGCGCCTTCATGGCATAGGCGACCGTGCGCAGATCGTCGATGCCATGCGTGTGGTCGGCATGGTCATGCGTATAGAGCACGCCATCGAGATGCTCAGCACGCACCGACAGCAGTTGCTCGCGCAGATCGGGAGACGTATCGACCAGCGCTACGGTGGCGCCGGCTTTCGTGCGCTGTTCCACCAGGATCGAGCAACGGCGGCGGCGGTTTTTCGAATTGGCCGGATCGCATTGCCCCCACATGGTGCCGATGCGCGGCACACCACCCGACGAGCCACAACCGAGGATCGTGACGCGCAGGCTCATGCGCTCCCCTTCAAGGCGGCAGCCTGGACGGCTTTGCGGTCAACCTTGGTGTAGAGCCGGAAAAAGTTGTTCGTTGTGGCCCTCGCAAAGTCTTCGAACGGCACGCCGCGTGCCGCCGCCAACGCTTTTGCCGTGTGCACGACGTAAGCCGGTTCGTTGGTTTTGCCGCGGAACGGATCGGGCGCGAGGAACGGCGCATCGGTCTCAACCAGCACCCGGTCGAGTGGGATTTCGTTGGCGATGGCCCTCAGTGCATCTGACTTCTTGAACGACACAACGCCGGAAAACGACACGTAGAGCCCGAGGTCTACGGCGCGCAAGGCAAGCTCACGGCCACCTGTGAAGCAATGCAACACAGCTGGAAATGCGCCCTTGGCGTGTTCGTCTTCGAGGATGGCAATCGTGTCGGCATCCGCATCGCGGGTATGGATTTCAAGCGGCAATCCAGTCTCTCGCGCCGCTGCAATATGAGTGCGAAAGCCTTCGGCCTGCGCTTGCGGCGTCGAATGCTTGTAGAAATAGTCGAGACCCGCCTCGCCAATGGCGACAATCTTGGGGTGCTGCGAGAGCCGCACGATCTCCGCGACGGGAATATCGAGTTCCTGATGCGCGTTGTGCGGGTGCGTGCCGACCGAACCATACACGTGCGGGTAGGCTTCGGCCATCTCCACCACCTCGGCGAAGTGGCGGATGCGCGTCGAGATGTTAATCATAGCCGCCACGCCCGCCGCATGAGCACGCGCCACAACGCCGTCGCGGTCATGCGCAAACTCGGGCCGGTCGATGTGGCAATGGTGATCGATAAGCATGATGACTCTTTGCTTTGCGCCCGGCTGGCTGCCCTGCGGGGAGCCGGCCGCCGGGCGCGTTTGCGAGGGCTAACACATCAATTTTGGGCCGTGTAGTGGGCTGAATGGACGCTGTTAGGAGCCAGTCCATCGCCATGCGCCCGGCAAAATGCTAGGCGGAGGGCACA
The DNA here is from genome assembly GCA_031409575.1 of Hyphomicrobium sp. Taxonomy (GTDB): domain Bacteria; phylum Pseudomonadota; class Alphaproteobacteria; order Rhizobiales; family Hyphomicrobiaceae; genus JANNFX01. Next base: position 1,777 of record JANNXL010000556.1, on the reverse strand, counting down.
TTCCAACCCCAGAGACTCCATGACCACAAAAACTGCAAGCCCCGCGCCGGTCAAAACCGCCAAAGCCGCGACCGTTGCACCTAAAATCCGGCGCACTGAGAAGGCGGAGTCCGGCGCGCGCAAATCAAACGTGATCCCAAAAGTCGGCTTCGTCTCGCTCGGCTGCCCCAAGGCGCTCGTCGATTCAGAACGCATCATCACCAAACTGCGCTCGGAAGGCTATGCCGTCGCAGCCGACTATGCCGGGGCCGACGTTGTCGTCGTCAATACGTGCGGGTTTCTCGATTCAGCCAAAGCCGAAAGCCTGGATGCCATTGGCGAGGCCATGGCCAAAAACGGCCGCGTGATCGTGACAGGTTGCATGGGCGTCGAAGAAGGCCGCATCCGCGCGGCCCATCCCGGCGTGCTCGCCGTCACCGGCCCGCACCAATACGAGCAAGTGGTCTCAGCCGTGCACGACGCCGTGCCACCGTTGCATGACCCCTATGTGGATCTGGTGCCACCCGAAGGCTTGCGACTGACGCCACGCCACTACGCCTATTTGAAGATTTCCGAGGGCTGCAACAACCGCTGCTCGTTCTGTATCATTCCATCCTTGCGTGGCGATCTCGCAAGCCGGCCCGCAAACCAAGTGATGAGCGAAGCCGAAAAACTGGTGAAGGCAGGCGTCAAAGAACTGCTCGTCATCAGCCAAGACACATCGGCCTATGGGCTTGACATCAAGTATGCCGAAAGCCCCTGGAAGGGCGCGCCGCTGAAAGCCCGCTTCCTTGATCTCTCCCGCGCACTGGGCGATCTCGGCGCGTGGGTGCGGATGCACTATGTCTACCCTTATCCGCACGTGGACGACGTGATCCTCGGTGACGACGCAGAGCATCTCGGTGCCGGACTCGAGGCCTTCGACGACGACGACGCCGACGTTGTCGCTGCGGTCGTGTACGAGCAGTTGCGGGGCGGGCAAGTGGTGTTCCTCCGTGCGGCGGGGTCCGGAAATTCCGGCCGAAGTCTTATATAAGACACTATACAGTAGATCATGGACAGGCGTGCAAGGCCTCGCGTACGATCGAAAGATGGACGAGGCACCGCATTTCCGGCCGCTTTACCGGCAGGTCTACGACTTCCTCGTCAAGCAGATCGCCGACGGATCCTGGAAGCCGGGCGAAGCCCTGCCGAGCGAGCAAGCGCTGGCGGCGCGCCTGAACGTCAGCCAGGGCACCGTGCGCAAGGCGCTCGACAGCCTGGCCGTCGAGCAGCTGGTGGAGCGGCGCCAGGGCAAGGGCACTTATGTCGCCGAGCATACGCAGGAGCGTGCGCTGTTCCGGTTCTTCCGCCTCTCGACGACCGACGGCGTGCGGGCGATCCCTACCAGCGCCGGCGAGACCGTGCGGCGCCGCGAGGCGCGGCGCGACGACCTGCAGCGCCTGAAGCTCGCCGCCGGCGCAATCGTGGTCGAGATCAATCGTACGCGCCTGGTGGAGGGCAAGCCCGCCATCCACGAGCGGATCATCCTGCCGCTTGCGCTGTTCCCCGGGATCGACAAGCGCACGCCGCTGCCGAACGCGCTGTATTCCCTCTACCAGCACGAGTACGGACACAACATCGTGGCTGCACACGAGGAGCTGCGCGCCGACCTCGCTCGCAAGGACGATGCGCGTCGCCTGAAGGTCAAGCCGGGCGCGGCCCTGCTGCACATCGACCGGATCGGCGTCGCGCTCGACGGCACGCGGGTCGAATGGCGCACCAGCCGCTGCGACACGAGCCACCTCGTGTACGCCGT
>JANNXL010000555.1:0-7467 GCA_031409575.1 Hyphomicrobium sp. | reverse complement strand
CACCGATGACGCTATTCACGACGAATGCGACGTTCACAATGCTGGAAAGATCGATCTTATCGGTGCCGCCCTGATTGACGCCGCGGAAATCTGAAATGATGTCCACAAACGTCGTCGGGCCAACAATCACAGGTAGGGAATCGACAACTCCGAATACAAACCGGTCGCTGCCATCGCCGCCAATCAGCAGATCCTGGCCTTCCCCGCCATAGAGAAAGTCGGCACCATCACCACCGCTCAGCGTATCGTTTCCAGCGTTGCCGAAGAGGCGGTCACTGCCGTCATTGCCAAACAGCTTGTCGCTCCCAGTTCCGCCGTTGATCGTATCGTTACCGCCGCCGCCGGCGGCGTTGTCATTTCCGGAATCGCCGAACAGCTTATCTTTGCCTTCGCCGCCCTTGATGCGATCATTGCCTGAACCGCCTTTGACCGTGTCGTTCCCGCTTAGCCCGAACAGGAAATCCGAGCCGCCTTTGCCGTTAAGAGTGTCCGAACCACTTGTTCCGCGCAGGACATCCGCCCGGTTCGTTCCAGTCTTTTTTACCATAACGCTACTCCGCAAAAATTAGGGGGCTGGCCGCGGCTCTGTCACGCTTCAATCGCTCGATCAGCGGAAGTCCCGGCCAAAAACATTCAACTTCATCACAATGAGTTCCATTGCAGGGAGTTGACTGCAATTCGCGGACCAGATCTTTGGTTCTTATCGTTAGAATACAAAGCGATACCAAAACCTGCTCAGCAATTAGATTAAATAGCGTTTTCTGCGCCCGTACAATGGCGATCAGACTTCAGTCTAATTCGCGGTCTAATGAGAGCGGCCAGTGATGGCGCTCACACTCTCGGGTGGCGGCTTTGTTTGGTCCGGCGCGAGCATAAGTTAGTGCTGGCACGGAACGGAAAAACACTGTCGAATCAGGTAGGTTACGTCCACTAAACACAGAGGAGCACCGTGATGTCAGACCGCACAATGATTGCTTTAGGGCGGACCTCGTTCTCGGTACCGCGGCTCGCCAAGCGTGCTCTTCAGGTTCTGACGGCGACCGGAATGACAGCGCTTGTCTCGCTGCTGATCGTGATGTCGAATGCTTTTCTGACCGTCAAAGACGGGCCATTACGCGGGTTTAGCACTTGGTATGCGTTCGTGACGCGTCCAGACATTATCGGGACATCGCTCCTGACGGCGGTGGTCACTGTCACCTTTCTATTCTGGAATGGCAGCCGGGATACCAAGCGCTAATACGGCCTGCGTGGCGACGTAGTCCCGGACTTAGTCCCTTGGTAGTTTTAGGCGCACATCAGCGGGTCAGATAGCGGAAGGCGTTCTGACAGGCTGATGCCCGCTCGGGTGTCTTCCTGCCAGCAGATTTCGCCGATCAGCTCGCGCCCGGTCGGCAATAAAAGCCTAACGGGCGTCCCCGGCTGCATCATGGTCACACCTTCGACGCCCAGTCCGCCTTGTGAAATATCCCGGATCAGAACCTGGCGCGCCATACCATGATAGGTGAGCGTTGCCTCGGAATTCAACTGAATGCGCAAACCGCGCATCTGGTCAGCAGCTCCCGGAACGTCAAACTTGCGGTTTTGAAAATACGGCGAGTCCCCGCGCGTTGCAGCGTCGAGATCTCCAGCCAATGTGCGGAGATCCTCACTCCATCTGTCCGCGCCCAAGTCGGAGTGGAGACGGGCAAGATCTTTCAGCGTTAGCATCGAGAACATCGATGCTGTCGTGAACGGGGTCTGCATCGCTTTGAGGACATCAAAGTCAATCGGGATTTCCACCCGGCCCGGATCGAGATAACCGCTCAACAAGCGCTTTCCTGCTTCCAAATAGTATTGGTAACCGCTCAACGCTGCGCGCGTTTCGTGTTGCAAGAGGTCTGCGATATCGGATGACAAAACCGCCGAAAACGATAAGGGGTTGAGCGGCAGATACGTGCGCAGGTCGCGCGGGATCAGAATTTCGCGATCAAACTGAATCATGTTGAAGCAGCTCATGATCGCCGCGCACGACAGCGCTGAGGCAAACACTTCGCCTGAAAAGCGTTCCAGCAGCCGGGCGTCTTCAATGTTCAGAAGTTGACTGCGTTGCGACGCCGATGAGCGATGCAGCGGGCTGGAAAGTGCGCTCGTTTTCGAAAGCCCGAATGCAACTCGCCGATTCATGTCGCATGTCCCCGCCGTGAATATGCCGTGCAGCCCCTGCCACAGACCATGACTAAGAAAAGTAAATTTTCCGGTAACCCTCAACCATCGGTATACGTCTGCCGTGACAGGCAAATGGTCATATCAACTTTCTGAATTGATGATGCGACCGGAAGCTTGCGCGAGACCGTTGATCGGGTGTGCACCTGCATTAACGTGTCCTGTTTCCGTTAGTGCGTACTTGGACGGCGGACCGTTTGCAACTGTAGAACTGGCACCGGCTCAGGCGTATCGCAGGTGCAATACGGCGGTAGCGTTCCCGCTATGATTGCAACTGCTCTTTGACCTTCGCGGCCAGCTGGGGCAACGAGAAGGGCTTGGGCAAGAAGGCAAAGTTTTGATCTTTGCCCAGGCTCGTGTCGAAATGTTCGCGCGGGTAACCCGACACAAAGATGATCTTCAGATCAGGATTGGTCTTGCGCAATTCGTTCGCCATCGTCGGCCCGTCCATTTCCGGCATGACGACGTCTGAGACCACGATGTCGATACGGCCTTTATTGGCAGCCATAATGTCGAGCGCCTCTACGCCGCTGGACGCTTCGAGAACCTCATATCCCTGACGCTTCAGAGCGCGCACTGCAAAACTGCGCACAATATCTTCGTCTTCCACCAGCAACACGCGGCCAGTGCCTGTCAGGTCTGCGGTGCGCTGCTTCAGCTTTGCTTTATCTTTGTCTTTGAGTGCAAAAACTTCTTCGTCGTTTTCGGGCAAGTAACGCGGCAGGTAGATACGGAAGGTTGTGCCTTTGCCGAGTTCGCTGTCGGCATATATAAAGCCCGACGATTGCTTGATGATGCCATAGACGTTGGACAGCCCAAGCCCGGATCCTTTGCCGACAGCCTTGGTCGTAAAGAACGGTTCGAAGATCTTCGCGAGCACGTCCGGGCTCATGCCCGTTCCCGTGTCCACTACTTCCATCAATACATATTCGCCAACAGGCATGCCGTGGTGAGACAGCTTTTGACTCTGGCGCTCGGTGATGTTGCTCGTGCGCACAGTCAGGCTGCCGCCGGCCGGCATGGCGTGACCGGCATTGATCGACAGGTTGACGATGACGCGCTCAAGTTCAGCCTTGTCGGCTTTGACAAACCAGAGATCGCGTCCTGGCTGGGTGGTGAACTCGACATTGTCGCCAGCTGACTTTTTAAGCCAGTCCAGTTTGTCGGCGATCATTTCGCCAAGTTGCAGTGGTGTGGCCTGCAGCGGCTGACGGCGCGAGAACGAGAGCAACTGGCGAACCATTTCGGCCGCGCGGTAGGCACTTGTCTGAATATTCTTGATGTCTTTGTAGGCCGGATCAGCAGGCCGATGGGTCTGCAGCAGTAAATCGGAATACCCAATGATCGCTGTCAGCACGTTGTTAAAGTCGTGCGCGATACCGCCTGCCAGCTGGCCGACCGCTTCCATTTTCGAGCTCTGCGCGAACTTGGCCTCAAGAGCCTTCTGTTCGGTCGCATCGAGCACGAACACAATGGCCGCTTCCCGGTCGGACCGGCCATGGGCGAGCGAGCTGATATAAACACGGCGCGAGAATTCACTGTTCGTGCCGGTTGTGATTTCCATTGGCAGCGGGTTGCTTTGCCCAGCCAGAACGCTGGTTAAAACGCTATCGAGCTGCTTGCGGGTTTGCGCATCGGCCTCGTAGGCCAGAACATTGAGCGCCTCATCGCCAATACCGCCGGCACCTGGCAGGGTCATACGTGCGAAAGCCGAGTTGGCCGAGGCAATGCGCCCGTCCGGACCCACCGCCGCAATCCCGAATGGTGCCGATTGGAATAGCCGGGCAAAGCGCGCTTCGGCTGTCTCTTCCGCCGTAAGCGCCGCTCCGGTTTCGCGATTGAGCACGCCCATGTTGAGCCCGCCCTGGGCATCCCGCTGCACGACAAAACGCATCGCCAGCAACCGGCCATCGCGGGCCGTGACATCGAGGTCGATGCTTTGCACGCCAGTCGCCGCGCCGAGCGCTGCCTGACGCAACAAATCGATGCCATCTTGCGGCAGCAGATCGCCGAGTTTCAAACCGCGCGGCTGATGACCGGCGCCCTGTTCGCGGCCGATCCACGTCAGAAAGGTCGCGTTGGCATGACGCACGCCACCCAGAGCATCGATCGACAAAAAACCGACGGGAGATTGGTCATAAAGACCGGCAGCTGCCTGTAAACCCGCTAGTCGGCCCAAGTCTCCTGATCGTTCCGCGGTGATGTCGGTCACGGTCCAAGAGACCAGCGGGCCTAAATCGCGCTCCTGTCCGGCAAGGCGCAGCGGCTTGCAGGCAACGCTGATATGACGGGGTTCACCAGGCCGTGAATGCACCTCGAAATCTTCACGCCAGGGCTGGCCACGCATGGCTGCACGTGTCAAGCGGAACATAGCCTCGGCGGGAGCTGGCTCGGCTCCGAACGCAACATCGAGTGATAGCGGTTCACCCGTCGGCGAGCGGCCAAGCAGATCACCCAACCGGGTGTTTGAGAAATGGACCGTGCCTTCGCGACTGGTGAGCAGCAGACCGGCGTCGAGATTTTCTGTGAAGGCGGCGACCAGATCATCGTATCGGATGCGCTCACCGATGCGGATGTGCCCGGCAATCAGGCCGAAAAGGAAAAACACGCCCAGCATGGCGAGCGATGCCAGGAGTGTCAGAAGGAAGGGTTCGGAAGCCTGGGTTGCGACAAGCGCAAGCAAGACGGTTCCGGCAGCCGCGACCACGCAAATGACCGGGACGATTGAAGCGCGGGCTTCAGCTTCGCCGGCCACGTCGATCTGGAAGCTTTGCGGGCTGGCTGAGGCCCCCGATGTTGCATGTTCGGTCATGAACCCGAACGCTATCTGATTCGATGCGGCGGCGGCGTTGGGCACTTGCATGAAACAACTCAACTCTACACACATAAACGTGCACAAATCCGGGGAGAATTATCCTCCCCAACACTCGGGCCCGATGCGCAACACTTTAACGATCGCGGTTAAAATGCCATGAAGCCCTCAACCAACATCATGCAAACGCCTGTCTCATTCAGACACACCTGCAAAATCGCCAAACGGTGCGTCACATCCCGGGTTTGCAAAAGTTGTCCACGGGCTTAATTCGCGGCTCAACTTGGCGGGCTTTGCCGATGGACGAAGAACGTCCATTAAGGTGTTGGACCGAGCGGAAAAAAATTGAGTCTGCCAAGCTACGTGCCGCGCTTGCTATCCCGGCTGGGGCGCAACCGGTTGCCAGCTTGGACTTCGCAAACAGGGAGCCGCGGCGGTGTCCGCGTTGCACACGCATGTGGGATCTTTTATTTTATGTGCTGATCATTGCCGTGCTCGCCGTACTCGTGGTCGTGGCCGGCGTCGTTGTACGCGGCTACTTGACTGGCACGTCGCCCACCGCGGCTTTCTTCGGCCCCAAGCCCGATCCGCGATTGTATGTCAGCGAGCAGGCGAGCCTCGATGGGCGCCGGCGCCTGCTGCTCGTGCGCCGGGATGACGTCGAACACCTTATTATGACCGGCGGACCCGTCGACGTTGTCATCGAAACTGGAATTTCCGTGCGTCACGCGCCGTATTCGTCAGCTGCACAGGCCCAGCCGGCAGCAAGTTTCGACCGGGCGGCGCGCGCTTTCGGCCAAAAAGCCAGCGACGGCTGACCGCAGGACATTTGCTGCAATGACGCCCATGTTGTGCGTCACACCAACGTGGTTCTTGATGCCGGATGCCGCGCGGCGTCCAGCCGGATTGCTGCTTTGTGAACCTGGAGACCGCCTGCGTGGTGACGCCATCTTCTCAGCCGTTTGAACGGCGCTGCCTGCCCGCGAGCAGTATGCAGCCGGCCCTGTGCTGGCTGGTGGCGGCCCTACTCGCGGTGCTGCTCACCAGTGGCATTTCATTTGCTGGCCAAATTCCCGCGCCAGCCGGCCAGACTGAGCAAGCGGCCCCCGCGGGCGCACCGCAATCTGCTACGCCAGCTGCTAATAAGGTTGATCCCGCAGCTGCCAATGCTGATGCTGCAAAAACTCCCCCGCCGCCCGCCGAGCCGCCCAAGCCGCTGTTGCCAGACGTTGAACTGATTGTTTCAGGTCTGGTCTCAAGCATCGACACACTCGAGAAGTCTCTGGAACGCGCCCAGGCCGACGAGACAGATCTCGCGCGCCTGCGCCTTGAAATCAACGGCTACACCGATGGCGTTGCGCTGTCGCGCGGCTACTTCGAACCGCGCTTGGCTGCCATTCGCAGCCAAATCGAAGCTCTCGGCGCGGTCCCCGAAAAAGACGCGGCACCCGAAGCCCCGCAGGTGGCAGGTGAGCGCACACGGCTCAACACGCTCTCGGCAGAATTGACTGGTGCCCTGCGCACCAGCGACCTGATGGAAGAGCGCGCCCATCAGTTGGGTGATCAAGTTCAGTCCTTCCGGCAAAAGCTCTTTACCGGAAGATTGATGGCGAAATCTTTGTCACCGTTGTCACCGCAAACGTGGAAGCGTGCGGCCTCTGAGATTCCAGCGGGCGGCCGACAAGTCGGATTGATCGCCAAAAGCTGGGTTAGGGCGGCATCGGGTCAGTTGCCCCTGCTGATGGTGCTGCTCATCGCAGTCATCGGCGTTTACGCGCTTCTGAAAACCGTGGTTGGCCGCATTCTTGTCCAACGCCTGGACACACCCCGCGCTGAGCAGCCGAGCTTTTTTGTTCGTGCTGCGGTTGCAAGCTGGCTGGCCCCGGTGCTGGCGCTGCCGGCTGTTGCGGCTGTTCTCGTCTTGGGATTCGGCCTCAATAGCCTTGATCTGCTCGTGCACGAACTTGAGCAGCTGGCCCCGACCATTTTAACGAGCTTTGTGATCTTCGTGACAGTGTCTGCACTGGCGCGCGCGGTCCTCGCACCTGACCGCCCGGCGTGGCGTCTCGTCAATTTGGCGGATGCGCCTGCGCGCACCATCGCCAAGTCACTCGCGTGGATCGCAGGTCTCTACGGTGCCGACCGCGTCTTGAGCGAATTGGCGCGCCTCGTTTTCCTGCCATTGCCTGTCACCGTGCTGATCGCCGCCCTCTCAAGCCTGCTGATCGCCTTGTTACTCGTGCGTTTGGTGCGCACGCCCTTCGAACCTCAATTCGTTACCGCAGCCGTTGCTGACGGTGCAGCGCTTGACGCCGACCGGCTACCACTGCCCCTGCCGACGTACGCCCCTCGCCTTCTGAAACTGCCTCTGCTGGCCGTAGCGGCCGTCATCATCGGTGCGGTGTGCCTGGGATACGTGGCGCTCGGGCGCTTTATTGTCGAGCAGTTGATCG
>JANNXL010000554.1:0-19242 GCA_031409575.1 Hyphomicrobium sp. | reverse complement strand
AGCGGAAAGCGGCGTCCTTGCCGCCGGCAACCTCAAAGGCGATCATCTGGCCACCGCCAGTCATTTGTTTCTGGGCCAAAGCCGCCTGCGGGTGGTCAGCGCGGCCGCAATAAAGCACTTTAGTGACGCCCTCGGCCACCGCCAAGTGATCGGCCAGCACCGCTGCGGTTTCGCTTTGTGCGCGCACGCGCAAGGGCAACGTCTCAAGGCCCTTGAGCATGACCCAGGCGTTGAACGGGCTCAAGCTTGGCCCGGTCTGACGAATAAAATCCTGCAAATGATCGGTCAGAAATTTTTCCGAACACAACACCACGCCGCCAAGGCAGCGGCCCTGGCCATCGATGTGCTTGGTCGCGGAATAGATGACGACATCGGCTCCGTGCGCGAGCGGACGCTGCAGCATCGGCGTTGCAAACACATTGTCGACCATCGTCAGCGCGCCGATTTCTTTGGCGATGGCAGACACACCTGCGATGTCGACAAGATCGAGCGTCGGGTTGGCTGGTGTTTCGAAGAAGAATGCTTTGGTGTTGGGCTTGATGGCCTTGCGCCACTCGGCCAGATCCCGCCCGTCGATCAGCGTGAAACTGATGCCGAAGCGCGGGCAGAGTTGATCAATGATATAGCGGCAAGAGCCAAACATGGCGCGGGCAGCCACCACGTGATCGCCGGCGCGCAGGTACGACATCAGTCCAGCCGTGACGGCAGCCATGCCCGTTGCCGTGGCGCGCGCAACCTCCGCACCCTCCAACAGCCGGATGCGTTCTTCAAACATGGTAACGGTTGGATTTGAGAAGCGGGTGTACTGATAGCCCGGGTCTTCGTTCTTGAAACGCGCCTCGGCTTGCTCGGCACTTTGATAAACGTAGCCCTGCGTTAGGAACAAAGCCTCAGACGTCTCCCCGAACTGCGACCGCAGAACGCCGCCGTGAACAAGCTGGGTTTCAGGGGCCCATGCGTTTTCATTTCCAGCAGGCAAGGTAACTTTCTCGGCCATACGTCTCAGCTCCACTCCTAGGCCTGCAAGGGGCGCATCGCCCCGAAATGGCCCACAAAAAACAGGCTAACAAAAAACCCGGCCTCTCAGTTGCAGCCCGCCATATGGCCGGGCACAACCGGAACCCGGGTGCACGCGGCCTTGTTTAGCGATTTTTTTAACGTGGCTGCAAGCCGGCCGGCCAAATCACCACGACATTCGTAAAGGGACCTAGCGCTTCGCCCGCAAACGCGTCAAGGGCGCGGGCCGGGGGACAGTGCGAGGCTCGGACGGGTCAAACGCTTAACGGGTGGGGACCGGTTTTTCGCCGCGGTAGTCATAGAAACCACGGTTGGTTTTGCGGCCGAGCCAGCCGGCTTCAACCTACTTCACCCGCAAGGGACAGGGCCGGTATTTGGAGTCAGACAGGCCTTCATACAGCACCTGCATCACCGAGAGGCAGGTATCCAGGCCAATAAAATCGGCAAGCTCCAGGGGCCCCATCGGATGGTGAGCACCAAGCTTCATTGCCTTGTCGATCGCTTCGACCGTTCCAACACCTTCATAAAGCGTGTAGACGGCTTCGTTGATCATCGGCAGCAGGATGCGGTTGACGATAAAGGCTGGAAAATCTTCCGAGACGGCGGTGATCTTGCCGAGACTTTCCACGAACTTCCGGGCTGTCACGAAAACCGTGTCTTCCGTTGCGATGCCGCGAATAAGTTCGACCAGCTCCATCTTCGGCACTGGGTTCATGAAGTGCATGCCGATGAATTGTTCCGGCCTGTCGGTCGTGGACGCCAGCCGGGTAATCGAGATCGACGAGGTGTTCGTCGCCAGCAGCGCACCTTTTTTCAAGGCCGGGCATAGGTCTTGGAAAATCTTGCGCTTGACGCTTTCCTCCTCGGTCGCCGCCTCAATCACCATATCGGCCGTACCGAGACCAGCGATCGTTGTCGCCGGTTTGATGCGCTTGAGCGCCGCCTTTGCAGCCGCCTCTGTGACGAGGCCCTTCGCCGATTGGCGTGCCAAATTCTTTTCAATGAGCTCAATGGCCCGGTCAATTGCGTCTACCCGGATATCATTGAGCAGCACGTCGTAACCGGCGAGCGCTGCAACATGCGCGATGCCCGAGCCCATCTGGCCGGCACCGATCACAGCCACCTGTTTGATGGCCGACGATGGATCTGTTTGCGCTTTGCTTTTGACAGCGGATTTCACGGCAACATCCATGACAGTGTTCCTTCAATCCAGCTCTGGTAAACGGCTCGAAGCAAGTCTGACGGCGCCCTCATCAACGGCCGGCCTTTTTGAGTTCGGCGTCGAGTTCCGGCAATGCGGTGAAAAGATCTGCCACCAACCCATAGTCTGCGACTTGGAAGATGGGAGCCTCTCCGTCCTTGTTGATGGCGACGATAATTTTAGAGTCCTTCATGCCAGCCAAATGCTGAATGGCACCCGAAATTCCCACGGCAAGATAAAGATCCGGCGCAACAACCTTACCGGTTTGGCCCACCTGCCAGTCGTTAGGGGCAAAGCCCGCATCAACAGCGGCGCGCGAAGCACCCATCGCCGCGCCCAAGCGGTCGGCGACTGGCTCGATGTATTTCGCAAAGTTTTCGCCGTTGCCCATGCCGCGACCGCCGGAAATCACGACCTTTGCAGCCGTCAGTTCCGGGCGGTCGGACTTCGTCAATTCTGCACTGCTGAATTGCGACAAGCCGACGGCGGGTGTTGCGGGTATCGTCTCGATCGGCACCGGACCGCCTTCACCTGCGGCAGCAAAGGTCGACGTTCTGACCGTGATAACTTTCTTGGCTTCAGCCGATTGAACGGTTTGTAGCGCGTTGCCAGCATAAACCGGGCGCTCAAACGTGTCGGGCGAAAGGACTTTGGTGATGTCTGAGATCTGCATCACATCGAGCAGCGCGGCCACGCGCGGCATCACGTTTTTACCGGCCGCGGTCGCCGGCGCGATTGCGGCATCATATCCCGGCATCAGCGAAACGATAAGCGCACTTATTTCCTCAGCCAGGCCTTCTGCCAAATGCGGAGCGTCGGCTACGAGTATTTTACCAGCGCCCTGCAGCTTGGATGCAGCCGTCGCGGCGGCGGCACAGTTGTGGCCAGCGACAAGAACATGGACATCGCCGCTGATGGCTTTGGCAGCCGTCAGCGCCTTTGCAGTGGCACTCCCCAGTGCAGAATTCGTATGCTCTGCAATCAGCAAAACCGGCATCAAATCACTCCCGCTTCCGTCCTAAGTTTTGCCACCAGTTCAGCAACGTCAGCCACCTTCACGCCCGCTTTGCGGACAGGCGGCTCCGTCGTTTTGAGAACCTTGAGGCGCGGCGCAATATCGACGCCGAGGTCAGCGGGCTTTTTGATATCGAGTGGCTTCTTCTTGGCTTTCATAATGTTGGGGAGCGACGGATAGCGCGGTTCGTTCAGGCGCAAATCGGTCGTCACGACAGCTGGCAGTTTCAGCTTTACCGTTTCAAGACCTCCATCAACTTCGCGTGTGACGGAAACCGATCCGGACTCGGGGACAATCTTGGAAGCGAACGTGCCCTGTGGCCAACCTAAAAGCGCGGCGAGCATTTGGCCGGTTTGATTGCAGTCATCGTCAATGGCTTGCTTGCCGAGCACGACCATGTCGGGTTTTTCGACCGCCACGATTGCCTTAAGAAGTTTCGCGACGGCTAAAGGTTCGACGATCGTGTCGTCGCCCGTCTCTATGAGAATGGCGCGGTCGGCACCAATGGCGAGAGCAGTCCGCAGCGTGTCCTGTGCTTTCGAAGGACCAGCTGAGACCACGATCACCTCTGTCGCGATGCCTTTTTCTTTCAGGCGAACGGCTTCTTCGACAGCGATCTCGTCAAAGGGATTCATCGACATTTTGACGTTCGCAAGTTCAATGCCCGAGCCATCGGACTTGATGCGGATTTTGACCGCGTAATCGACCACGCGCTTGATCGCCACGAGAATTTTCATGCGTTGAATGCTCCCAGGCGCTGCGACGCGCCCACCCTTCGTTCACTGGCTGCACGTGTCAGAAAATGAGGCGCTCGTTACGGCAGCGCACAACGGTCTGACATTGCAGCATTTGTTAAAGCGGCCTGTCCTGGATGGCGGCGGCCCCCGGACCTTGCTTCGCACTTGCGAAATTGAAACTAAGGTTGGCGGGTATTGAAGTCAATTGGCGGGAACTGGGAGGTCTGTGAAGTGGGATAAATGCCGCAAACGCCGGATCATTGGCAGCCAGCGGCGTGTTCAAGACATGCTCACGGCCTGATCGAAGAGCGGCACGCCGGGCCGCCGCAGGAAAATCACCAGCACCGCGCCGGCAATCAACCCGCCGATATGGGCCCACCAGGCTACCGGCCCGGCTTGTGGTAGCAACACCATAACAATTTGCAGTGCGATCCAAAGACCGAGTGCCAGAGCGGCCGAAATGCGCAGCGGTATCCATTTGAACGCCAAAACCCAAACCTGCACGCGGGGATGCAGCATCAGATAGGCGGAAATCACGCCAGCCACCGCGCCGCTAGCTCCGATCAGGGGAATATCGAGGGCAGACACAGGAGCGTCTCCCAATGCGCCTGCGAGCTCCGGCAACGCCGACCCCAAAGACGTGCTGGCGACGAAGGCGTGCGTTAGACCCGCAAAAACCCCGCAGGCCAGATAAAAGAAAAGGAATTTGACGTGTCCCATGGCGTCTTCGACGTTGTCGCCGAACACCCACAAGAACAGCATGTTGCCGATGAGATGGTAGATGCCGCCATGAAAAAACATATAGCTGAACAGGGTCGCGATTTCCGGGAATCCATTCGTTGAGTCCGGACCGGGCATGCCGCCGGGAACACCGGTGCCCAACAGTTCAGAGGGCACCAGCGCGAAACTCGCAAGCAAGCTGTTGCCGAGATCAGTCAGGCCAAAAGCATAGACCAACACGTTCACGGCAATCAGTCCGGCCGTCACATACTGAAACCGGATGGACCGGAGCCCGTTTTCGTCGCGGAGCGGAACGAACATGTTTGCTGGTCCTTGCGAAGACGGCTTGCGTTTATTGATGCTGCGTCAGCGGTTCTTGCCAGGCACCCAAAGCACGTCACCATGGCCCTTGTCATTCACGTAACGGCTGGCGACAAACAAATAATCCGACAAGCGATTGACAAATTTAAGTGCGGCATCACTAACGGGTTCGCCCTCGATGGCTGCCAACGCCACCATTTCCCGCTCCGCCCGGCGGCAGATTGTGCGGGCGAGATGCAGGGACGCGGCGGCGGCTGAACCTGCCGGCAGAACAAACGAGTTCAGCGGTTTGAGACCGGCATTCATGGCGTCGATCTCCGTTTCGAGACGTGCGGCTTGGTCAGGCGACATGCGCAACGGCTCGTAGCCCAGTTTTTCGCCGCGGTCGGGCACACATAAATCGGCGCCCAGATCGAACAGGTCGTTTTGGATGTGCATGAGTTGGGCGTCGAGTTCAGGGTGCGCGTCCAAGTGCAGCCTGACCAGACCAATAGCAGCATTGGTTTCATCAACCGTGCCGTAGGCTGAAATGCGCACGTCAGCTTTAGAAACCCGCTGCCCGGTACCAAGCCCGGTCGTGCCGCCGTCGCCGGTGCGTGTGTAAATCTTGTTCAGTTTCACCATGACGCGGGCAGACCCTTAGCGGCTCACAAAGAAATAGGCCATGATGACCAGGATAGCGACGAACTGAAGCCCGACACGCCAGCGCATCAATTTCTGGCTGAGATTGGGATTTGACCCTCGCATCATGGTCCACAAACCCGCCAACAGCACGAGGAAGACGGCAACAACAGCAATTGTGACGGAGTGGTAGAGTATTGTCTGCATTCGTTAGGACCTCGACGCGAGCGACCGTGCGGGAATTTTGGATGGGCGGCATCCGGCTGGGATGGCAAGTGATAGTGCTTTGGCTGGCGAAGATCAAACGCTGCGCGTGGCACATTTCATGGAGTCAACGAGACAGCGGCTGTGACCAGAGGAAGTTCGCCCTATGCGTCCACAGCCCGCAATAATTGCCGTATTCTTGGCATCTTAACGGGAATTAACACCCTGGCGAGGCCGGGTCTGTTATGGTTTTCCCTATTGTACGCACCCTTACGTGTGGCACTTAACACTCAATAAGCTGCAGGACGAGCAGACTTGACGCTGACACGGTCACCGACGCTGCGCTTGAGACGTGCAACCAGCCTTGCTGCGGGGGTGGTTTTCGCGCTTGGCTGCGTACCGGCTGGCGCGCAGGATGGCGCGCCCTCGGCCACCGAAACCGGTAAGCCAGCAGAGGAACTGCGCAACAAGCTCGACGCCAACAAGTCGGAGCTTCACACCAAAGAAGAACGCGCGGCTGACCTGAAAGCCGACGTTGCAAAATTAGCGGTTGAACGCGAAAAGCTCAACACGCGGCTCCTGGAGACGTCTGCTCTCATCCAAAAAAGTGAAGCTCAGATGTCGGCCATCGAGGGCCGCATGGGCGAACTCGAAGCACAGGAAAAACTCGTCCGCGGCTCGCTCAGCCAGCAACATGGGCATATTGCTAAGCTGTTGGCGGCGTTGCAACGGATGGGGCGGAATCCGCCGCCTGTACTGATTACAAAGCGCGAAGACGCTCTTGGCATGGTGCGCAGTGCCATGCTGCTTGCCGCCGCATTTCCGGAAATGCGCACACAGGCCGTGGAACTCTCCAGCAAACTGAACGAGCTGGTGCGCGTCATGACCGACATACGCACCGAAGGCGACAGATTGAAGGTCGAAACCGCGAGCCTCACTGAGATGCGCACGCGTCTTGCCGGCTTGATGGAAACCAAAAAGCAATCGCTTGGCGAACGCCAGGCCGAACTGGCGCAGGTCCGCCTGGCAACGCAGGAAATCCAGAAGAACGTCGGCGATTTGAACGATCTGATCGCCAAGCTCGACGAGACCGTGAAACGGAACACGGCTCTGGGCGAATACGACCGGGAAACAAAGGACGCGGCCGCTGGTAGCGCTGCAGGGGCCGCCGTGGCCGCGGTTTTGCCAGCCGCTTCCGATCCTGCCTCGGCAACGCTGCCAGCTCCCGCTGCCAAGCCCGTCGAAACGGCGCTCAATATTCCGCCGAGTGCCAAGCCCGCCGATCCACAAGTGCTTGAAATGGCACCGGCAGGAACGTCGCTGGTACCGGGAAATGCGGGCCGCATCAAGCCAGCTATGGCCTTCGAAGTCGCCAAGGCCCGCCTGCCACTGCCGGCACAAGGCCGCAAGGTCCTGTCTTTTGGCGACAAGACCCAGTTTGGCGGCAGTTCAAAAGGCATTGTTTTGGAGACACGCTCGGCCGCGCTGGTCACGTCGCCGTGCGATGGTTGGATTGTTTATGCAGGGGAATTCCGAAGTTACGGGCAACTCTTGATCATCAACGCTGGCGGTGGGTATCATGTGCTGGTAGCAGGTTTGTCGCAGATCGATGTGCAGCCTGGCCAGTTTGTTCTTGCGGCCGAAGCAATCGGGACCATGAGTGGTCAGCCTAAATCAGCACAAGGGGCGTCACAGTCCTCTTCCCCTGTGCTTTATATAGAATTTCGCAAGGACGGTCAGCCAATCGACCCGGACCCCTGGTGGGTTACCGGTCAGCAGAAGGTGCAAGGCTAATGCGCAAGACAGATTACGCGTTCTGGACGTTTTTGACGATGGCCGTATTGGCCGGCGTCACGACGGTGACGAACGTATCCAGCACCTATTCAGCGACGTCGCCGAATTCGGAGCTGTATCGCCAGCTTGATCTGTTCGGGGATGTGTTCGAGCGGGTCCGCTCTGACTATGTCGAAAAGCCCGATGACACGATGCTGGTTGAGTCCGCCATAAACGGCATGCTGACGGCGCTGGATCCGCACTCCTCGTACATGAGCGCCAAAAACTATCGCGACATGCAGGTGCAGACCCGGGGTGAATTCGGCGGCCTGGGCATCGAAGTGACGATGGAAAATGGTGTCATCAAAGTTGTTTCGCCGATCGACGAGACACCGGCTGCCAAAGCCGGCGTTCAAGCCAACGACTTGATCACCCATCTCGACAACGACATGATCTCCGGACTGACACTTGAGCAGGCTGTTGAAAAAATGCGCGGGCCGGTCAACACGCCCATCATTTTGACCGTCATCCGCAAGGGTAAGGACGAACCCTTCGACATCAAGATTGTGCGCGACGTCATCCGCATCAACGCAGTGAAGTCGCGGGCCGAAGGCTCAGACGTTGCCTACATCAAGATCTCGACTTTTAACGAGCAGACCCACACCAACCTCGTCAAGTCGATGGACCAGTTGAAGAAGGACCTCGGGTCCAACCTCAAGGGTTACGTTATTGACTTGCGCAACAATCCGGGCGGCTTGCTGGATCAGGCGATTTCGGTTTCCGATGACTTCCTGGAGCGTGGCGCCATCGTTCTGACGAAGGGCCGCAACAACGAAGAGACCCAGCGTGCCCAGGCCCGCGCGGGAGACTCCGCGGATGGCAAACCGGTGTTGATCCTGATCAACGGCGGATCGGCGTCGGCATCTGAAATCGTGGCTGGCGCTTTGCAAGATCACAAACGCGCCACTGTGATTGGCACACGCTCGTTCGGCAAGGGTTCGGTACAAACCATCATCCCACTTGGCGGCAACGGTGCCATCCGCTTGACGACGGCTCGTTACTACACGCCGTCTAACCGGTCCATCCAGGCAAAGGGCATCGATCCGGATATCCTTGTCGAAGAAGAACTGCCGGACGATCTCAAGGTCAAGGCCGCTGCTGAAAAGCCACGCGGCGAGGCGAGCCTTCCGGGTCACTTGAAGAACCCGGATGGCTCGAAGGAAGGCGACAAGAAGGAAGAGTCGGGCTCGTCGGCCTACGTTCCGAAAGAACCGGAAAAAGATACGCAGCTCCAGTATGCACTCAGCATGCTGCGCGGGACCCTTCCGGCCAAGACGGGCGCTGAACTGGCAAAACCTGCGGATCCATCCGCTTCGGCGGGAACCGATGCTGAAAAGAAAGCCGTCCCCAACTGAGCTGATAAAACACCAGAACTCTGGAAATGCCAGCCATCTGGAAATGCCAGAACTCTGGAAACGGATGGGTGCCGCAAGGTGCCCATCTTTTTTTGTTTCAAGTTCCACTGCAAGGATACCGATGAACAGCTCGTCACATCAATCTGGATCGGCACCTCCGACGGGCCTCATCTACCGGCCGTGCGTCGGCTTAATGGTGATCAACACAGTGGGGCAAGTTTGGATCGGCCGCCGGCCCAACGTCAGCGACAGCCCCGAAGGCGGCGGCAGCTGGTGGCAAATGCCGCAAGGCGGAATTGATCCTGGCGAAACGCCCATTGAGGCTGCCAAGCGCGAATTGTGGGAAGAGACCGGAATCACCCAGGCGCACATTCTTGCAGAATCGCCGGACTGGTACACATACGATCTGCCAGCGTATCTGCATGGCAAAGTGTGGGGCGGAAAATACCGGGGCCAGCGGCAGAAATGGTTCCTGTTGCGCTTTGATGGGGCGGACAGCGAAGTCAATATCACGCCGGACGATGCTGAAAAGGTTGAATTCGATCTATGGCGTTGGGCTGACCTCAGCGAGGTGGTTGGGCTTATCGTGCCCTTCAAGCGTCAGGTCTATACCCAGGTGGTCGATGGCTTCGCGCCGATCGTTGGTCAGCACGCTAAGGCAGGGGCCAAAACGTGAGCAAAGCACATCGTATGCGCATGTTGATCGATTTGGCTGGCATGGGCATCGCCTTGGGCACCATGTTCGCTTTGCAGAATTTCTGGCTTGGCATTGCGGCTGCCGTTGTTATTTTTGCTGTCACCCACGCGCTTGCTGAGAAGGCGTTCGCTGTCAACGCGTCGGCAGAAGAGGTTCGTAAAGATCTCGAAGACCGGAAAAATAGCGACGGCTAAAGTCAAACCGAAAAGGTGCGCTGCGCCCGGAATAAGAGCTCGTTGCACGCTCAACGTCATCGTAGCGCTGACAGCCTCAAGTCCACAAAAGCCTATCGGGCGCGCATATCTTCGAGTGCTTGGGCGACGGTGAACCAAGCGGGTTTGCGATTGAAGCTGGCGTCATAAATGAGCGGTCGCGGGCGTCGTTGAGACGAGGTGCGCTTGGCAATATCGTCGTAGTACATCCAGCTTGTGTGATCGGCCATCTGCCACAGCGTTACGGTCTTGATGGCCTTGATGGGCAGCACGGCAGCAAGGAACCGCCGGTACACATCGGCCACCTTTGCGTCACGCTCATTGACGTCAGCTGGAAACGCGCGATCATTCACGTCAAGTTCGGTGATTGCAATGTCGAACCCCAAGGCGGCAATTTCTTCAATGAAGGCTGCAAACCTGGGGTAGTCGTAAGGCCGCGCTGAATCGAGATGGCACTGCAGGCCAACGCCGTTGATGGGCGCACCGCTATCTTTCAAGCGCTTGAGCAGCCCCAAAAGTGCAATACGGAACGTCTGGCCGTTCTCGTCGTCGCTTTCGGTTTGCGCTTCGTTGAGGACGAGATGCGCTGTGGGTGCAACGCGCCGGGCTTCGCGGAAACTGCGGGCGATATAGTCTTCACCCATCGACGCGTAGAACGCGCCTTTGCGCAAATTTCCGGGAAGCCTGTCCCATGGAGCGATCGGCTCGTTGACGACATCCCACGAAATGACCCGGTCACGGTAACGCTCAATCACGGTCTCGATATGCGCATCCAAGAGATGCTCGGCTTCACCGGGTCCGAGCCGGTTCACCCAGTCGGGCAAATAGTCATTCCAGATCAGCGTATGGCCCCGCACCTTCTTGTGCGCCTTGACGGCGAAATCAAAGAACTTATCAGCCGGTGCAAAGTCGATGGTGCCGGCATCGGGGCGCAAAATCGGCATCTTCAGTTCGAGTTCGCTGGTCAATACGGCGCAATCGCGCTCGTAGATGGCAGCGTAGGAGGCCGCATAGCCGCGATCAAGTTCATGACTGGCGAACGAGGCGCCGAACAGGAGCCCCTTTGCGGCAGCTAGGGCTGCGAGGCTTGGTTCGGCCTCTGCCGCGGCAAGGGCTGGTTCACTTAAACCGGCAACGCAAGCGGCAAGCGTAGCTGCACCATTGCCCAGTACTGCACGCCGCGACAGCATCGCCGCATCAGGAGCGCGTCTCATGTCTGGGCGGAGGGATGCGACGCGCAATTGCCCGTAACATGAGCGGTGGATGCGTTCGCGGCCGCCTTTACAAACATCGTGCGTGCGCGTTCGCCATCTTTTTCAGCCTCTGTGTTCCAGCGCGCCACGTTAGCCTGCGCCTCGGCGGCAGATCGCGCGCGCCAGTCAGGCCGTGAGAGAAACTCCATAATCTTGCGCGCGGCGTCTTCCGGCCGGCTCGGATCAATGAACGTCGCCGAGTGGCCCAGAACTTCGCGGAACACCGGGATATCAGGCGCTGCAACCGGCAAGCCAGCGTACTGCACTTCAAGCAGTGGCAGGCCCAAGCCTTCGTCATGTGACGTGCACAGGTAGAAATCCGCGCCGCCAATCACGCGCTTGGCTTCAGCCGGCGATAGGAAGCCGTGAACGACAGCATTGGGATGGTCTGCGAGAAAGCCAGCATCGGGTCCCCAGCCGGCGCGGCCAACGATGTGCAGCTGCGCACCACCGGGACGTAACGCATTAAGTTGTGCGACAATCTCAGCGGCAGCGCGATAATTCTTGCGCGGCTCCACGGTGCCGACCGACACGACGCGCAACGGCGACGCGTTAGCCGACAAGCCGTTGCGGCCAGCCGCCGAAAGATCAAACACGTTACGCACGCTGGGCCGGTAAAGCGTGATCGAGGCATCGGACTTCACAAATGGTGCAAGTTCACTTCGGGTTTTCTCGGAATTGACCAGGAAATGGCGCAAACCCTTCACCGCAATGTTGAAAGGCCACGCCATATACAGCTTGGCTTTGCGGCTCAGATCTTGAGGGCGCGTGATCAGAAACAAGTCGTGCACATAAAGAACAGTGCGATTGCGCGCGAACACGAACAGCGGCGAGGGCGGGAAGCCGGGAAACACAAAGCGGGCTTGGGGATTGAAGAGCGCCAGCAGCGGCAGCCAGATTTGCTGCATGACGATCATCGACAGCGTACCGTTTGAGCGCACGGGCCTGAACACGGCGCCTTCAAAGCGGCGGGCCTCGAACAGCTCGATCGCGATCCGCTCAATACCTGTCACATGACGGCCGAGGTGCGTCAGATCGAGAAAAACTGTTGTTGGCTTGGTCTCAGAGCCGGGTGAGGATGTCAAACTCATGGTGTCCACCTAGTGCGGCAAAGGAAATCGCCGAGTCTTGCAACACGGCCGAGAGACGGCCCTTTTGCGGACCATGATCCGCGAGCACATCCGTAATCAAGGCTTCATAGGCCGGCACGCGGGCGGCCAGCGAGAATTTGTCGGCACGCGCGCGACGTGCCGCGGGATCGCCCGGATTGTCCAAGGCGGAACCAATGGCGGCGGCGAGAGCCGCAGCATCACCGATCGGAACAAGCTGGCCGTGAGATGGCGAACGAATGATTTCAATCGGGCCGGCGCACGCGGTTGCGACCACTGGCAGGCCATAGGCCATGGCTTCAATAAGCGTATTGCCGAATAGTTCGGACTTTGACGACGACACGAGGCACTTCGCACGCTGATAGTGGAGCCATGGCTCCGCGCAGTACCCCGGCATTGACACGGTGTCTTGCAGGCCCAGCCGGGTGATTTCGGCTTCGAGCCGTGCACGCTCGGGGCCTTTGCCTAGCAAAACCAGTTTCGCACCAGGACGCTTAAGCAGCGCGAATGCTCGGATAAGAGTTGCGAAGTCTTTCTCCGGCGACAGACGGCCGGCTGCCAAGATCACGTCGGGACGCTCAGCAAGCACGGCAGGTGTAGGAACTGGGGCGGTGCTGGGAAAATAAACTGGGTTCAAGATAACGGACGTGCGTGCCGGGTCGGCATGCCACTTGGAAACAAGCTCGGCACCAAGGCCCTCTGAAACGGCAACGGTTCGCCCCGCACGCCGGCTGAGCAGCGGCAAACTCAGGTAGCTCAAATACGCGAGCAGCCCTGAACTCGGTTCCACGGAGCCGTGAAAGGTGATGATAGGGCGGGTCGCAACGCGCGCCAGCGCGAGCGCCGTCATGAGTTTGAGGTTCGAGCCGCCAACGGCCGATAAAGCCACATCGGGCCGCTCTGATCGCAAAAGCTTCGCCAGGCGCTGCGTGGCCAGCGCGTGATTGCGGCCAAGCACCGTGACGGGAATTGCAGGATCGAGGTTGTGCGCATTGTCTTGCGCTTCAAAGTCAACGGCGAACGACACATCGTAGCCGCGTTCCTTGAATGCCGATGCAAGGCAGGACCACAGCCTTTCAGCCCCGCCATCGACGAGGCCGTGCGTGTAGAAAAGGAGCTTCGGCAACGGCATCGTTGTCCTTCGTGCGGCCGTTACCCGGCCAGCGACTGCGGGCGCGGCGGCTGATGCGCTGGCCCGAAAATAAGAATATCAGCCAATAGCAACGCGCACGACAGATATCGCCAAGCCAAGCGCCGCGGACTGCTGGCGAGCCGCCACAGCCATTCGAGGCCGTACTCCTGCATCAACACCGGCGCGCGCGATTGCTCGCCAGAAATGAAGTCAAGCGCAGCGCCGATACAGACAAAACCGCATTTGACGCCGCGCGCCACCGCGCGGGCTGCGAATATTTCCTGCTTTGGTGCACCCAGGGCGACAAAACAAAGCTGAGCGCCAGATGCCGCAATCTGGTCAATGGCTGCATCTGCTTCCGGGCCTTCGGGGTCAAACCCCATGGCGGGAGCCGCAGTGCCCGCTATATCGAGCTTGCCGTTGCAGCGCTCGGTGAGATCGGCCGCGGATTCGGCAATCACCTGGGGGCTTGTGCCAAACAAGTACACAGACAAACCGGCGTCTGCGGCCGCACGCGCCAGCGGCACCACGAGGTCGGCACCGGTTGTGCGCTCGATGGCGGCGTGCTGGCGTGCTGCGAGAAGGGCAACCGGCGCGCCATCGGCCGTGACGAAGCGGGCGTGCATATACGATGTGCGGAAGGCTGCGCTCGAGCGCAGCTTCACGAGGTGGTCGAGATTCAGGGTGAACGCGGCAAAGCTTTCACTACGGCTTGCGGCCTCCGTGATCTTCGCGACTGCGTCGGCTTGGTTGGCGATGTTGACCGGCCAGCCGTCGACCGCGGCGAGCGGTTGTTCGGTGGCAGACGTCAAACACAACTCGGCCGGCAGAACATCACAGAGCATGATCACTCGTCCGCTGTCTGTGGTTTTCTTTTCAGATCCGGGCTTGAAGGACGCTTCAAAAACAGCCGCCTTCTCTGGCTTGCCGTGTCCCAACGGTGTGCCGTGAGTTTGGGATTGCGTGTTGGGCATCTGCCGCCGCCTCGTTAACTTTTCTGGTCGGTTCGGATCGTTCGCTGAGGAGCAGCAAGTCCCGTGCCGGTTATAGTCCGTTCAAGACCACGCCAGCAATCCGGTCGTAGGATTGCTCGAGAAGCTCCGATAACGACAGCAGATCTTCTTGCGACGTCTCGCCAGCCCGTGCGATCAGCACAATCCGGTCCGTTGCCGGCAGCAGGCTGATGGCGGATTCGTCATCGAGAAGCGGCCCTCCATCAATGAGAACCAGATCATATTCCAGAGAGATCGCAGTGATCCCCGCTGCCAAGCGGCGGCGTTGATCGGCCTTAAGGTGTCTCAAATCGGCCAGCGCAATCGGCAGGAACGACAAGCCTGAATTGGTGTCCTGAGATGTGATGCGTTTGAGGTGCTCTTTGCGGTCGAGCACGATCGCTTCATCCTGGCGCAGCGTCTTAGCGAACACTTGAGACAGGCCGGCATCCGTGGACGATGCATCGACAAGCAGCACGCGGTCACCACTCAATGATGCAGCATAGCCAAGTGCCAGTGCCGTCGCCGAAGCGCCCGCTCCGCGATGCGCGCCGCCAATCAAAACCGTTAACGGCTCGCCTTCCGGCACATCGGCCTTGATGCGCGCCAAGAGCCTTAAAACCGCCTGCCGGTAGCGCGGTTCATAGCGCCCGCTGGTATCGCCAATAACCATCAGCAGATCGCTGAACCCTGCGGCTTCCATGCGGGCGGGTGATGTTCGGGTTGCGGTCTCGCGCATACGCTGCACGAGGGGCCGCTTCGAAATCAACGGCAACTCGGCAATCACGCCAAGATCGGTGGCGCGGCTGACACCTGATGCGGTTCGAATGGCTTTGTCGAAATGATCGCTGGCCAGCGCACGCGCAATGCCAACCCCCAGCCCGCCCAGAAGCGCCAGCGACACGATCAGACCCTTGCTTGGCTTGGCTGGGCGCGACGGCACATTGGCTGTGGTTATGACGCGCGCTTCTGGCGTCGAGGTATTGGTTTGCTCTTGCGTTTCCTTCGCCCGCGCCAGGAACGCGCGCAGCAGTTCACGGCTGGCATCGGCCTCGCGCTCTATTTCCCGCAGCTTGATCTGAGCCGTGTTGGTGCGTGCCACATCTTCCTTGGCACTTTCGATAATGCGCACGAGTTCCATCTCGCGCGCTGCGGCGACGGCGAACTCACCCTTGGAGCCTTGCGACACGCGGGCCAGTTCGGCGGCGATTTGCACGTTGATCTCTTTAAGCTGCGAGCGCACTTCGACCAGCACGGGATGGCGCGGCTGAAGTTGCGAATTCAAGGACGCTTCACGCCTGGCCACCTGCGCTGCCTGTTCGCGCAAGCGCTGGATAACGGGAGATTTCATCGCATCGGGCAAGCTGTCAGCTGAAACTTTGCCCTTAGCGGCCGCACTTGTTTGTTCAAACCGTGCCTTGGCTTCTGCGGCCACGGCGCGTGCGCTTGCCAACTCAGCGCTGAGTTTGCCAAGTTGCTGCTCGTTCAGTACGCCGCCTTCGGAACTCAGAATTTTGTTGGCCTTTTTGAACTCATCCATGCGGGTTTCGGCACGGCGCACTTGCTCAGTGAGTTCCCCGAGGCGGGCATCGATCAGCTTGTTGGCACGCTGGGCTTCGTCGGTCTTTGCCGCCGTTTGATCGGCGAGGTACGCTTCTGCGATGGCATTGGCGGCCTGCGCTGCCTTGAGCGGCGAAGGCGACGACACTTCAATATCGACGACGTAGGTTTTCTGCGCCCGCTTCACGATCACACTTTTGGCGAGTTCCTCGATGGCTGCAAGTTCAGGATCGGTTGCAGCACGCGGTCCGCGCACGAGCTCCTTGACCGTCTCTATCAGTCCGGGAACAACAGGCTGCGGCCTGAAATCCGTTTCCGGATTGGCAGCCAGCGTTTGCACGGCACGGCGCAGGACCGTGTCCGACGTGATGATCGGCACCTGACTTTCGACCAGCACAAGATCGCTGCCGAGACCGCCCTGAACGACCTCATCACTTACAATCTTGCGAAACCGCGGATCGATCAACACGGTTGCGGTTGACGAATAGATCGGCGTTGCCAGCGTGAGATAGAGCAGCGCCAGGCAGAGTGCTGCCAGCGTTGAAACGGCTATCGATCGGGCATTGCGCGATAAAATTGCCATGAGGCCGCCAATATCCGTCTCTGGAGTGGGTCGCTCGCCAGTGTCCGGACGGGCGCGCACCGGAATGTTTGCCCCCGGTGGCTGCATAACAGATTGTCCCAAACCGCTATGCCGCGGCAGGCTAAGTCGCATTGCAGTGGGGGTCAAAATAGCCTCTATATCGATAGTGAAAACGCTAGATGGTCATCAGGCGTCGGGTTTGCGTTACCGCCTATAGACCGCAACAAACCCGGCCAGCTTGGCCGTCTCACCTTTCATCTTTTCCAAGAAAAAGTTTAGGGCAAGCGGAACCTGCAAGAGCCATGCCCAGACGGAGATGGCCGGAATGGGGCAGCTCGTGCCGTCTGAGCGCTGGTGGATGGCGTTAACCACACCGCCCATTGAAACGAACCCGATCGAGGAGCGTAGCGAAGTTGGAACGGTATTTGCTGTCACATCCATGGATCAATGATGCGCGATCTGATCGATCAGCATGAGATAGCAAACTTGGGGCAAGTGACGTGACGGTTTGAAACACTTGGGTGGCGTGCGTGAGTGACATTGTAGAAAAAGGCTTTGAGCGGGCCGGCCTTAGTTCTGTGCGACTGGTTGTCGGCGGGCTGGTGTTCTCGGCTCTGGTGGTGACTTGCGAATCTGCGGCGATCATCTGTGCCTCAATTTTGACCGGCGTTGCCTATCACATATGGGTTTATGGCACGTCAGGTGAGATCAGCCACTATTTGTCTGTCGGCGGGATCACAGCGCTGCTCTACACACTACCGTTCCTCCTTCGCGACGACTACCGCATCCACAAGTTGTTAGAAGAGCCCCGCAGCGTTGGCCGCGTGTTCCTTGTTTGGAACTCCGTCTTCTTCTGTCTCGCACTGATCGGATTCGTGACAAAGACCACGGAAGCCTTCTCGCGCGGCAGTCTTTTGCTGTTCTATGTTTGCGGACTAGTGGCGCTCGTTGGGATGGGAACCCTGACCCGCCATGGCTTGCGTGCACTCTTGCAAGCAGATCGCATCGAGCGCCGCCGCGTCATGATCGTCGGCTCTGCCAGCGAACTTGACCGCATTAAAGGTGAAGCCAGGTCAGAAGGTGCCGACATCAGAATTGCCGCCGCAGCGGCCTTGCCGTTCCTAAGTGTTGAGGCTGGCCATCACGAGAGTGAATTGCATTCAGACAGCTTGCGCGCTGCCGTTGCGAGTGCGCGCGCGCTCCACATCGACGACGTCGTCATCTTCACGGACTGGTCGCGCGCCCATGAGATCCAGGCGATCGTCAGTGCGTTTCAAGATTTACCAGTCGGCATTCATGTCGGCGCATCTAACATCGTCGGGCCATTTACGGACGCGCGCATCTCACGCTTTGCCTCCATGCCGGCCGTTTCACTAACGGCACCGCCCCTTGGCATGATGCAGATGCTCATGAAGCGCTTGCTCGATGTGATCGCTTCGGCCGTCGCCCTTGTCGTCTTTCTGCCTGTGTTTTTGGTGGTTGGAGGCCTGATCAAGCTGACGAGCCCAGGCCCCGTGTTTTTCCGCCAGCGCCGCCGCGGCTACAATCATCGCGAATTCCGCATCTGGAAATTCCGCACGATGACCACGATGGACGATGGCAAGAGCATTGAGCAAGTGCGCAAGAACGACGCGCGCGTCACGTGGATCGGCAAGATTTTGAGACGCACAAGCATCGACGAATTGCCGCAGCTCTTTAATGTTTTAGCCGGTGAAATGTCGCTGGTTGGTCCGCGTCCGCACGCGGTTGCCCATGACGAAATTTTTGAGCAGCGTATTGCCGCTTATGCACGCCGTCTAAATGTTCGGCCGGGCATTACCGGCTGGGCGCAGGTTAACGGCTGCCGCGGTGCCACCTCGACGGATGAAGACATGCGGCGGCGCGTTGATCATGATCTTTATTACATCGACAACTGGTCTGTGGCCCTCGATCTCTACATCATCGCGCGCACCGTGCTGTCGCCGGATACGTTCCGGAACGCGCATTAGCCGTCCGTCGCGGCCGCGTCGTCCGGCAGGCGGCATCGGCGGGGCGTAAAACCACAACACTCGATTTGGCCGTAAGGTCTCCTGCCGCAGCGGCCCGGCCCTTGCTGGTGCTTGTCCACCTTAAGGGTCTTTGCCAGTTCGCCTTTTCGGCGTTGATGGCTTAACGGGCGGCATGCAGCATCGCGCCCTTTGCTTACCCTTGGCTCAGTTGCTAGAACCCGCACCAAATCAGATGATGCGAAAGATGATCAATGTCGAAGGATAAGAGCGCCGCCGGACATGACGCCGCAAAACAAGATGGCCGTGACTGGGGCGCGACGCTGTTTTTGCCGCAGACCGAATTCCCGATGCGCGCCGGCCTGCCCGAGCTTGAACCCAAGCTGTTGAAGCGTTGGGATGAGATGGGGCTCTATGAGAAGCTGCGCGAAGAAGCCAAGGGCCGGCCCAAGTTCGTGCTGCACGACGGCCCGCCCTATGCCAACGGCAACATCCACATCGGGCATGCGCTCAACAAAATTCTGAAGGATCTCGTCGTCAAATCGCAATCGATGCTGGGCAACGATTCGAACTATGTGCCTGGCTGGGATTGTCACGGCCTGCCGATCGAATGGAAGATCGAGGTAGCCTACCGCGCCAAGGGCAAGAACAAGGACGAGGTGCCGGTCAACGAGTTCCGCGCCGAATGCCGCGAG
>JANNXL010000553.1:0-2240 GCA_031409575.1 Hyphomicrobium sp. | reverse complement strand
GGCAAGGCGAGCCGGACGATGATGCCCAGCGCATTAGCCATCATCTGCCCGAAGCAACAATGGCCCCAAGTCTCACGGCACTTGGGCTGCTCGCGTGGCTGGTGCTGCACCAGCGGCGAAAGCGCCTTTACTTCGGGAATGCTGGCACTCGGGTTGGAGCAAGCTCCGCCGGACCGCATGGCGTGAGCACCAACCGGTCGAGAGCACTGGGATTGGGTGTGCCGGCCACAACCCGCTTCAGATTTGCGAGGGCGAGATCTGCCGGGTATCGCGGACGCTGTGATGCGGGCCCTGCACACTCAGGCACCATCAGGGTGAGACCCGCGAACCGCTCCGCCGCCAAGCGGAACGGTTCCCATAGATCGCGCTGTCCGTTCCAGACTGGTACAACGGCCACCTTGGCTCTGGTTTGCGAGACAAACGCCAGCGCCCGGCCAAACGATGCGGCATCGGCCAAGTCGATGCGCACCGGGATTACGGAGAGGCGTGCACCATCTGCGCTAGCGAGATACTGGCCCAGCGCAACCGTGCCGTCGCCGCCCCATTCAGGCAGGGTCGCATTTGGTGACTTAGCGAAAGGACGGCGATCACTATCGACAAAATCCCAAGCAATGAGTTCACCTTCGCCATCACGCGCAAGACGGCTGGCAAGAGCCGGTGCCGTGTAGTCGAGTCCCGTTGTGAAAACAGCGATGGGTTCCAGCCCGGGATCAACGCCGGGCGGCACTTTGGGGTCTTGGGCGTGGGCACGGTGGAACGATGACACCGTTGTGAGCAAAGATATGATCGTTAGTATCACAAAACTTTGCCAGCTCATTTGTCCGTGTCTCGCCTCAATCACTGTTCATCATTCAATTACTCCACACTCTCTCACCAACGTCATCCCGGCGGAGGCCGGGATGACGAGCTTAGTGATCGAGGTCGCGCTCGTATTTTAGAAGTTCGAAGTAGCGACCCAACATGATCGAGCAAGTGGATCAAAACTTCCTCAACCCAACCAACCGTTCCAGTTCTCCTGCGATGGCCCCCACGTCATCCAAGCCAACCGCCCAGCGGCCGTGAGCATCCACTTCATGATCTGACGCAGTCGCGAATATGTAGGGATCAGCGTCAGCGAGACCGCGAGTTTCCTTTTGCGCGCTTCGGCGGACCTCGATCTTGGGGATGCGCGCCTGCTTGAACCCCTCGACCAAAATCAAGTCAGCCGGTTCAAGTGCGTGCATGATCGCAGCAAGCACGCCCTCGCGATCACTTGCAGTCTCGTTCCACTCGCCGGGCGCACCCTCGCCTTCAACGATGGCCCACCGCGCCGGGCCTGCAAACACCACCTGCCGCGCGCCGGATGCGGCGTGGCGTGCCGTGTCACGCAGACGCTGAACGTCTCCGCCTTCTAAATCTCCTTCGTGATGAGAAAATTTCACTGTCGAAATGCGATGCCCGCGTTCCGAGAGGTCTTTGACGAGCCGCGAGACGAGCGTGGTCTTGCCGGAGTTCTTCCAGCCTGCAACGCCGATCACAGGCGACGGCAAGGTCAAGCGCTGCACAATGAGCCGGGCTTCGGCGAGTTCGAGCGGAGTGTTGGCGTTGAAAAAGGCGTCCACTTCGCGACCGGCAAAGTTCGCGAGCGGAAAAGCCACCTGAACCGCGCCACGCTGTTTGCACAAAGTCAGCACAGACCGGGCACCGGCTTTCAGTTCACGCTCCAGGTCATCGGCCAGCGCGACCGGCCACAGCCCCATGACCGGGTGCGGCTGACCCTGCGTTTCAGCAATCGCAATTCGATCGGGTTGACCGGAAACGGCGGCACGCAAGCGCGCAGCGAGATCAAGCGGCACAAACGGGGCGTCACCGGAAACGGTAAGAACGTGGGTCGCACCCGGCGCGTTTGACTGCGCCCATCGCAGCCCGGCTAGAATGCCCGCGAGCGGGCCGGGCAATCCTTCAACGCAATCGGCAACAACCGGCAAGCCGAACGCTGCAAAGCGGCTCGCATCACCATTGGCGTTGAGTGCCAGCTGCGACACCTGCGGTGCGAGACGCTCGATAACATGCGTCAGTATTGGCCGGCCGCCCAGGTCCAGGAGCGCCTTGTCGCCACCGCCGAGGCGCCGGGACTGACCGCCGGCCAGGATGCAGCCGGCGATCGAATGGCCTGTCCAGCGGAGTGAATTGGCTGCGTCTGACATCGGTTTTATTGGCATCTGATGGAGCGGTGTAACGTGACCGGTGCATACCATGGC
>JANNXL010000552.1:0-1841 GCA_031409575.1 Hyphomicrobium sp. | reverse complement strand
GGCGTCACCGTTCGCGAGCGGTCGAACGTTGCGGTTGCGAGCATCGCCGCGCGCAAAGGCAAAGCGGACGCATTGATCGCAAAGATCAAAACGCGCACGGGGTTGGCGTTGCCAAACGCACCGCGCCTTGTTGCAGACGGGCATCTGGGTTTCTTGTGGACGGCACCTGGACAATGGCTCGCGATGGCAGATGCGGAAGATGGACCAGCCTTTGCAGCCGATCTCGCAGCTGACCTTGCAGGCCTGGCGTCAATCACCGATCAGTCCGACGGCCGCGCTCTGATCCGCGTGTCGGGGGCAAACGTCAGGGATGCGCTCGCCAAGGGGTGTATGGTGGATCTACACCCGAGCGCCTTCAAGATCGGGGACACTGTGATCACACCGATTGCACTTGTGACGGTCCAGGTGACGAGACTGCCCGATGCCGCCAGCGGCGCGACGTTCGAGTTGGCCGTCATGCGCAGTTTCGCGCTGAACCTTTGGCACTGGCTGGAGGCTTCAGCGGCGGAGTATGGGGTCGCTGTGATCTAACCCACAAGGCAAGTGAAAAATATTCAGCATTGGTTCAGTCGTCATCCGCTTTGTTGCCAAAGTCGGCGCGGATAACGGGTGGCGATCGACCTGGAGCTTTGCAGCGTTGCGGTGCACCAGCGTTATCAATGTGCGCCCCATGGTGGGTCACGTGGCCATTGCAGTGGGCGTATTATGACCAGATCGACCTCGACTTCTGTTGCAACGGTATTGGCTGTCGCAGCGGCGGCTCTGATTTTTGCCTCATGTGGGGTGGAGGCCGTCGGTCCAGTGGAAGCGAAATCCCAGGCCGAGCAGATGGCCGAGCGGTTTGCTGAGACAACTCAGAAGGCACAAACAAGCGCGCCTGTCGCCGAAAAGACCGATCAAGCGACGAAGGCCATTCAGGAAGCGCAGCAAATTGCCGCCAAGAAGCGGGCTGAAGAGAAGACTAAAAAGGCTGCTGCTGCCGCAAATGCTGCCAAGTCGGCTGAGCAACTCAAGACTGATGAAGCTGAGATGCTTGCCGCCGCCCGTGCCGAAGCTGATGCGCGCCGGATCGAAATCGAAACCGCGCGTGCGGAGCGTGAAGCGGCAGATCGGATCGCTGTGGCAGACGCCAAGCAGCGTGCCGACGAGCAAAAAGCAATAGAACTCGCCGCCATTGCTGCACAAGCGAAAGCAGCTGAGGTTGTCAAAATAGCCGAGGATCTGCGGGTGGCAGAGGCAAAGCGCTTGGCGGAAGAGAAAGTGATCGCCGAGGCCAAAGCGGCCGATGCCGCACGGATCAAGATTGCCGAGGAAGCGGTAGCGAAATCTGCCGAGCAAGCACGTCAGATGGAGCAGGCACGTTTGGCTGACGTCAAAGCGCTTGAAGCCAAACGCGAACTCGATTCGAAGATGCTCGCTGAGAGCCTGCGCCGTGCTGAGGCGGTTCGCGAAGCCAAGGCTGAGCAGAAGCAGTTCGAGATGTCGCCGGTGGAGTCGAACTCAAGGGTAATGCAACTCGGAGCAGACAAAGGTATAGCGCAACCCGACAAGAGACTTGAGACGTCGGCAGCGCTCGAGCCAATCAAGCCCGCCAAGGTGTCGCCGCGCGTGACCATCTTGGTCTTGATGGAGCCAGGGAATAAAGGGATACGTCGCTTCGACAAGGCGGCGGATCCTGTGCTCTGCGTCAAGGAGGGCTGCTATGTCAGCGCTGGGCCAGCTAGTGCGGCTGAACTTCGGCCGTTCGTCAAAGTCCTGGGGGTCGGCAACACTTTTGGTGCCCGCGCTGGGGCCTGTAAACATGCGCTTGGATGCACGTTCCGCAATATCGATCTTGCGAG
>JANNXL010000551.1:0-5140 GCA_031409575.1 Hyphomicrobium sp. | reverse complement strand
GCAAAACCTTCAGTGCCTGCTCGCTGGCTTCGAGCCTGGGCTTCAAGGCTTCGAGTTCATCCCGCGCCATGCTGGCCATTTCAGCATCAGCAGCCGGATCGGCCAGCATGACTTCCAGATCCGAGCGCTCCGTCTCCATCGCGGTATGCGCGCGGATGGCCGTCACGATGGGGCCAAGATCGGCAAACTCTTTGGTCAGTTTGGCGTAAACCGTTTGCCCCACGCCCTGGTTCAACTCGGCCTGAATGGTTTCCCAGCGCTCCACGAGCTTTTCAAGTTTGTCTTTGGGCAGGCTCATGGATTGGCGCTCAGATGATTGTGGAGTGAGGACAAATTGGGGGTGCGAAAACGCAACCTGGCGGGTGCACACGCGCACCCGCTGGGAGCTGGTCGAGCGGCTTATAGGCTAACGCCGGGGAGCGGGCAATTTATCGGTTTTGCGCGAGCGGGGGTCGCTGACGTCGATCCAAACGAGTCCGTTTTGCTCGGTCGATATCCGGCGCAACACAAAGTCTTCGACTTTGCGTATAGCACCGGAGATGGGCTGCGGCAGACCTGACACCGCCGCCAGTAGCGTGCCGCCGCTGCCAAATGAGACGAGCAGCGCCAGCGGTAGCGTGATCGCCAGGCTGAGCGTGACCGGCATCCGCCAGGGCGGAGCCACGCGCGCAAACGCGCCGAGCTTGCCCAAACGCGGCGCGAACGGCCCGAGACGCCGGCTCATAGCGTGCGCCGATTGCAATGCGGACTGCGTTACCGCAGTGGCCCTGGACACGCTGGCGCCGAGTGCAGAGCGTGCTTGCCCAAACCGCTGTGGCTCGGAATTGGCGGCTGAGCCACGCGCCTCGGCTTCGGCAACTTTGCGCATCAACGCTTTTGGCACTGCGTTGCGCGGCCTGATATCCGGACGGGTTACAGGCGAAGTGCGCGATGACGGCTGGGCTGCAGCGGCCTGATAGGCATTCGGGTAAGGCGACGGCTGCACATCGATAACTTTCGCGTCGAGCATGTCACGGATGGCGGCCAGTACCGGCCGGGGATCGACACCTGCAAGCGCCGTGTACCCCGAAACGACGAGCACCGTTTCTGGCCACGGAGGCAACCGTTGGAAGTCGCCTTGCTCAAGTGCACTGATGACGGACGTCCGGGTATGAAGCCTGCGTGCGATATTGACCGGGCTCAGCCCCGACATCTGACGGATGGTACGAAACAGGGCTGCGGCTTCATCAACAGGCGGCGGCGCGGCGAGACGCTGCGCGCGCGCGGCTTTGTGCTGGTTGATGGCGGCGCTCATCTGGCGCTGTGCAGCAAGCGCGGGCACGTGCGCCTGCACGGCGGCAGGCCCCAGTCCGCCAGTGTGCCCATCGTGAAACGGCACAAGACTATTTGGCGTTGAACGCATCACACCCCAAACGCACACAAACTGCGCCCGAAGGCACAGCACCCCAAGTCAGGCGTCCCATCGCCTGCTCACGCGGGAATGAACGAAATATCCAGCAAAAAGTCAAAGGACAACGCTGTCTAACTTATGCTCAAAGCAGCAGCTTTGGTGCATAATCTTCCCGCACGCACAGTCGTAAAAAAAGGCCTAAGAGTAAATTGTTCGCGTCATTCGCACTCTTGAAACATTTGGCGCAGTACAACGGACAAGCCCGGTGTTTTCAGGTTGTTGCGTATCACCGCGCCAAATTATCTGTGGCGGCCAATTGGAACAGTCTTCCGATGGCCGCCACAGTTGTTTTGAGATCGCAACCCTATCGAACGGCGCTTTGTCCGCGCGCTTCAAAGTCAGCAATGTGGGTTGCCAGTTCGGCATACTCGGCACATGACGCTCCGCAGCGGCGTTCAATTTCAGCAAGTTCACCCTTGGCGTTTGCTGGCTCGCCCTTCGAGAGATAGGCATCCCCCAGATAGGCCCGCGCCACGGCGTAGTTCGGGTTAAGGCCGATGGCTCGGCGGTAATACGGCAGCGCGGCTTCGACATCGCCGAGTTTGCGAGTGGCAAAGCCGATGTAGGTCAGCACGCGCGCGTCTTGATCCGAGGCGAGCGTCAAATAACGCAAGGCTTCTTCATACCGGCCTGACTTCGCCAGCCAGTAACCGGCATAGAATGCTTCGTTGGAAGGCATTTCCGCACGTGCCTGACCGACGCAGCCGGTCCAAGCCGCAGTTTGCTTCTCGAATCTGTCGCAGCCTACACTCGCAGGGCCCGCGTCTTTTGAGACTGCTGAGACTGCGGGCATTGAAGATTCACCGGCCCAAGCTCTGGGCAGCGGACCTGCAGCAGTCACTATGGCAAATGCAGCGGCGGCATAAACAGTTAGGAGGCGCAAAGAAAGTGCCTTCATGTGGGAACGTGTCCTCGTCAGGAATTAAGAATGCATAGCCCGTTCCTCTAGCGGGCCGCGCGCCTGCACGCAACCGGGGGATCGCCCGGGGTCTGACCCGGCGGGTCTGACCCCGATAGAAAGATTTTTTATCTGGGACGTATGCCAAGCGCCGCATGAATTGCCTACAGCCTTCACACTCCAATTCTGTATAACCGCCCCAGTCCACACACCCACGGAGTACCCCCGCGATGAGCAAACGCATTGGAATTCGTGTCGGCGAGGCCCTTGTCGCTGGTGGCCCACCGGGAACCGCCGCTGAGCCCGAAGTCGCCATAGGCGAAATGGACGGCCCGTTCGGCACGGCCTTTGCCAATCTTCTGGGAGACCAAGTCGCCGGCCACAGCCGCGTGCTCGCACTTCTCAACACCGACGTGATGGTGCGCCCGCCGACCATTTGCGTGAGCAAGGTGACGGTAACAAGCGAGCGCTACACCAACATCCTCATGGGCACGGTGCAGTATGCGACCGCCATGGGTGTGCTCGATGCTGTACGGGCTGGCGACATTCCGAAGAAAAAGGTCGACGAGATCGGCATCATCGTGTCGGTGTGGCTGGCGCCTAGCATCGTGACCGTCGAAAACCTCGACCATCGCTTGCTGTTCGATATTCACCGCAAGGCGACGACGCTTGCCATTCATAAGGCGATGAACAACGAGCCCACGATCGATTGGCTGTTAGAAAACCAGGACAAGATCATTCACAAATATTTCGAGCGCGGCTTGAAGGGCGAGATTTGAGAGTAGGGACCTGCTGAAAGCTAGAGCAGGACGGCACAACACGGCTCCGGCCGTCGCCGGAGCTGTTGCACCTGTAAGGCATATGCCTTAGCCGAACGGGCCCTTGCCGGCTTTATCGAGCGCTGACTTCTGCATTTCCATCATCGACTGCATGGCGGTGGCCCAATTCTTCTGCCACATCTCAGCGGTCTGCATCCAGAACTGCATCGGATTGCCCATTTTGGCAAAATCAGGCATTCCCGGCATGGCACCCATACTAGGCATACCGCCCATTCCCGGCATTCCAGACATGCCTGGTATCCCGGCCATCATGCTTGCGAATGGATTTTCGAACTTGGGCATTTCCTGCATACCGGGCATAGCCGAACCGGGCGCCTTCACCTGCTGCTCCCAGACGTCCATCACCTGGTCCATCATCTGGAGTTGCATTTTCGAGCCCTGCTGCATTTGCTGGCGAGTCATATCGACCAGCTCTGCGGGCCAGCCCATGGCCTTGGCCGCAGCGCCCATTTTGTCGAACACTGCTGAGCTGTTGCGTTCGGCAGCCGAGGCGATTTCTTCGCGCCAGCCGGTCATGGCATCAAATGCCCCGCTCAGCGCTTTTTGCGCCTCTTCGGGAATGCCGGCTGCCTTAAATGCGTCCGTCCTGCCGCGCCCGTTGGTATTGCTTGCCGCCATAAGACACCTCCGTTTGGGTTTACCATTTCCAAGTGCCTTTTTTTGCACATGCGAGAACACGGCGCCAGACCTATGATTCGGGAGGTCAATTCCGCATTTGACCGATCTGCCCGCGACCGCTTGACTACCCCCTAAACTTCCCTTTTGCGCCTGCGAAGCGGGTGCTATCACCCGGCCCATGACCGATATCTCCCTGATCCGCAATTTCTCGATTATTGCCCACATTGACCACGGCAAATCGACCCTGTCCGACCGGCTGATCCAGCTGTGCGGTAACGTCGCTGACCGCGATATGAAGGCGCAAATCCTTGATTCCATGGATATTGAGCGCGAGCGCGGCATCACCATCAAAGCCCAGACCGTGCGCCTCGACTACAAGTACAAGGACGGCAAGACCTATCAGCTGAACCTGATGGACACCCCCGGCCACGTCGATTTCGCTTATGAGGTCTCGCGCTCGCTTGCCGCCTGCGAAGGCGCCATTCTGGTCGTGGACGCGAGCCAGGGCGTGGAAGCCCAAACGCTGGCCAACGTTTATCAGGCGCTTGAGAACAACCTCGAAATTCTGCCCGTTCTGAACAAAATCGACTTGCCCTCGGCCGATGAAGACCGGGTAAAAAAGCAGATCGAGGACGTGATCGGCATCGATGCCTCGGGTGCGGTCGGCGTGTCAGCCAAGACCGGCCTCAACGTGGCAGCGGTTCTGGAAGCCATCGTCGAGCGCTTGCCAGCCCCAACAGGCGACGCCAACAAGCCGCTCAAGGCCATGCTGGTCGATAGCTGGTACGACGCCTACCTCGGCGTGGTCGTGCTCGTGCGTATCAAGGAAGGCACGCTCAAGAAGGGCCAGAAGGTCCAGATGATGGCATCTGGCGGCCACTACCAGGTCGACCGCGTCGGCATCTTCCGCCCGAAGCAGGAAATGCTGTCCGAGCTTGGCCCGGGCGAAGTGGGCTTCTTTACGGCCGCCATCAAGGAAGTCGCCGACACGCGCGTGGGCGATACGGTCACCGACGAAAAGAACCCGACGCTGGAGGCCTTGCCCGGATTCAAGCAAGCCCAGCCTGTGGTGTTCTGCGGCCTGTTCCCGGTTGACGCCGCTGACTTTGAAGACTTGCGCGAGGCCATGTCGCGCCTGCGCCTCAACGATGCCAGCTTCTCGTTTGAAACCGAAAGCTCGGCCGCGCTCGGCTTTGGTTTCCGCTGCGGCTTCCTGGGGCTGTTGCACTTAGAGATCATCACCGAACGCCTGCAGCGCGAATTCAATCTCGATCTCATCACCACGGCGCCATCGGTTATCTACAAGCTGCAGATGACAGATGGCTCGGTCATCGA
>JANNXL010000550.1:0-5415 GCA_031409575.1 Hyphomicrobium sp. | reverse complement strand
GGGTCCGTGATCATCGCTGGGCGCGGGGCGATTGGCAATTGGTCAGCTGGATTGTTCTGGGCCGCGCCGATTTTGATTGGACGCGGAAGTGGAGCGCGCGTGACCAGCTCCCGGCCCTTGGGCGCTGGAAATTGGCCGACAATCTGCGTCGGACTTTGACCCCTGTGGCCTTGGTCGTGTCCCTTGTTGTGGCTTGGCACTTGCACATCCAGGCCGCAGCGATTTGGACAGCATTTGCGGCTGTCGCCCTCATCGTACCGGCGTTTTTAGCCATCGCTGCTGGCCTTGCCGACTTCGGCACCGCGACCACCATAAGGAGCCACTTTCTCGCCCTGGCCGTCGACGCAAGGATGGCGGCCGGTCAGTCAATGCTGCAGCTTGCGCTCGTCGCCGACCGGGCATTCTTGATGACCGATGCGATTGTGCGAACGCTCTACAGGCTTTTTGTAAGCCGGAAGAATCTCCTTGAGTGGACGACCGCCGCGCAGGCCAAATCATTGGCAGCAGCAACCGTAGGCGGTTACTATCAGAGGATGTGGGGTGGTGTCGCGGTGGGCTTGCTGTCACTGTTATCGGTTTGTCAGTCTGGTGCTGAAGGGTTTTTCTTTGCGCTACCGGTGACAGCGCTTTGGATGGCGGCGCCACTCATTGCGAGATGGGTGAGTTTCAAACCCGCCGTGCGTCAGAGCGAGTGTTTGACGCCTGAGAATCGTGAGCAGTTGCGCCTCATTGCGCGGCGCACCTGGTTTTACTTTGAACAGTTCGTCACGGCAGAAAGCCATTTTCTACCACCTGACAATTTTCAGGAAGTACCCCGTCCGGTCGTAGCGCAACGCACGTCGCCGACAAATATCGGGCTCTATCTGCTGTCGGCGGTGAGCGCTCATCGCTTCGGCTGGATCTCGATTGTGGATGTCACGGAGCGGCTCGAACAGACGCTCCGCACGCTTAGCGGTATGGAGCGTCACCAAGGCCATTTTTACAATTGGTACGACACGCTGTCCTTGGGCGTTCTCGAACCCCGCTATGTTTCAACCGTCGACAGCGGCAACCTCGCGGGGCACCTGCTTGCAGTGAGCAGCGCCTGCCAGGACTGGGCGGAACAGCTTCATGCCAATGGTGCTGCGCACGATGGTCTGATTGATTGCATCAAGCTGCTAAAAGCCGGGCTTCCAGATACGGCACAAGATCCGGCATTCGCAAAGGCCTGGTCCGATTTGGAGACCGTTGTTGCCAGAAGTTCCGCGGATGCATCATACCGCGGAACTGGAGAACTGGATTGGGAAACGGTTCGTGCCCGGGCACGGGTAGTGTCTGACTTGCTGGAGCATAGCGCTGCAGCCCCGTCGGCCTACAAAGCTGCCGGCGCTGTAGAGCGGCTGGCTGAGAGCCATCACCGGCACGCGGGGCAGGACGCAACGGCCCTGAAGCAGTTGCGCCGGCGTTTAACCGCGATCGCGGAAGCGGCAGAGTACATGGCGCTTTCAATGGACTTCACTTTTCTTGTCGATCCTGAACGCGACCTTCTCTCCATTGGCTATTCTGCCGATACGGAAAAACTGGATGAAAGTTGCTACGATCTTCTGGCGTCGGAGGCCCGGCTTGCGAGCTTTGTGGCAATCGCCAAGGGAGATCTTGAATCACGCCATTGGTTCCGTCTGGGGCGCACCCTGCTGCCGGTCAACGGCGCATCCGTGCTGATTTCGTGGTCAGGTTCCATGTTTGAATACTTGATGCCCGACCTCGTCACCATGACGCCCGCCGAAAGCCTTCTCGGAAGCACGGTTCGCGTCGCAGTTGCCGGACAAATCCGTCTTGGTGTGAAGAACGGCGCACCGTGGGGTGTATCTGAATCGGCTTACAATGCGCGCGACCTTGAATTCACTTATCAATATTCAAGCTTTGGTGTTCCAGAGCTTGGTCTCAAGCGTGGGCTTGGCGAAAACTATGTCGTGGCGCCGTACGCGACGGCAC
This sequence comes from Hyphomicrobium sp., assembly GCA_031409575.1. Lineage (GTDB taxonomy): Bacteria > Pseudomonadota > Alphaproteobacteria > Rhizobiales > Hyphomicrobiaceae > JANNFX01. The sequence continues at coordinate 3,441 of JANNXL010000550.1, read as the reverse complement.
TCGCCAGCGGCGTGGTGCCAAACGAAGCGGCACTCAACTATCAGAAGCTTGCCGGTATCGGCGGCTGTGGAGGGTACGGCTTTTACGAAGCCATCGACTTCACACCAACGCGCGTGGCACCTGCCGAAAAATTCGAAATCGTCAAGGCCTACATGGCGCACCACCAGGGTATGACCATTGTTGCGCTCGCCAACACTGTTTTGGATAGCGCCATTGCGCGCCTGTTTCACGATTCACCCATGGTACAGGCTACTGAACTGCTGTTGCAGGAACGTGCGCCCCGGCTTGTGCCTAAGCCAACGCCTCGCGCCACTTTGATCCGCGCGCGCCCCGACGACGACGAGTTCAGCCGTGCCACCGTGCGACGCGTAAAAGCGCGCTCGGGAGCAAGTCCCGATTGTCATTTCCTCGGCAATGGTCACTTGAATGTATTGGTCACCGCATCAGGCAGCGGATACACGCGTTGGAAAGGTCTGGCGATTACACGCTGGCACGGCGATCCAACTCTCGACAGTTTGGGATCCTTTATTTATCTGCGCGATCCCCAGTCGGGTGCGTTGTGGTCTGCTGGCATGCAGCCTGTTGGCGGGGCTGCAAAGGCCTCCGAAGCCGCGTTCACCGAAGACCGCGTGCAACTGTCTCGAACAGACGGAACTCTTAAGACGGTTCTCGACGTGATCGTTTCACCGGAAGATCCGGCTACTTGCCGGCGCGTCAGCATCAGCAACTATGGCAAGAAGCATCGCATCATCGATGTCACGAGCTACGAAGAACTTGCACTGGCAACACTCGATGCCGACGCTGCACACCCCGCGTTCTCGAAATTATTTATTGAAACTTCTCTCGATGACGCATCCGGTGCGCTTGTTGCCACCCGGCGCCGGCGCACTGCCAGCGAACCGGAAGTGTTCGTGGCAAGTTTCGCTGTCGCTGGTCCAGCTGCGGTGGGTCCGCCTGAATTTGAAACCGACAGGTCAAAATTCATCGGCCGGGGGCGATCACTTGCGTCACCGGTCTCGATTATCAACGGGCGCCCGTTGGATGGCAGCACCGGAGCCGTCATCGATGCTGTCTTTGCCATCCGGCAGCGCGTTTCAATTCCACCGGGCACCACCGTGCGCATCGCGTTCTGGACCGTTGTTGCTCCGAGCCAGGAAACCCTTCGTCCGCTGATTGAAAAATATAAGGACGCCTCGGCCTTCTCGCGCTGTGCGACGCTGGCGTGGACGCATGGTCTTGTGGAACTGCGCCACCTCGGCATTGAAGCCGACGACGCTATGCTGTTCCAGCAGGTTGCCGGAGCGTTGGCCTACGCGTCGCCGGCGTTGCGTGCCTCCGGAAACGTACTTCAAAGCGGAGCCTTGGGTTTCGCCGCTCTTTGGCCGGCAGGCATATCGGGAGATTTGCCGATCGTTCTCGTCCGCATCAGCGAAGTTGACGATATTGGGCTCGTCCGGCAGTTGCTGCACGCCTTTGAATATTGGCGCAGTAAGGGCATTGAGGCGGATTTGGTCATCCTCAATGATCATACGGCCTCCTATCAGCAAGAATTGCAAAACGCGCTTGAGACGCTGTGTCAGTCAGTTCCTGGGCGCCACCGGTTGGGTCGTGACAGCTCCAAGGGTTCCGTCTACATCCTGCGCGCTGATCTCATCGAGCCCCGCACGCTTGCCGCTTTGCCTGCGGCAGCGCGCGCCGTCTTTAGCGCGCGTCGCGGCGCACTGTCTGAACAAGTGGCCCGTCTGACCGCCCAGCCTCTGGCAGGTCCGCCGCCTCCCGTGAGACCCGCGCCCGCTGAAGTTTCAACCACGCGGCCGCCGACGGCTGATCTCGCGTACTTCAACGGGTATGGCGGATTCCGCGACGGCGGCCGCGAGTACGTCATTGTGCTGGACGCAGGCCAGATGACACCCGCGCCATGGATCAACGTCATTGCCAATCCTGAGTTTGGATTTCAAGTGTCTGCTGAGGGCGGTGGATACACATGGTGCATGAACAGCCGTGAACGGCAAATTTCGCCCTGGGCGAACGACCCCGTCATGAACCGGCCCGGCGAAGTGTTCTACATCCGCGATCAGGATACGGGAGAGCTTTGGAGCCCCACCGCCTCGCCCATCCGCGACCACGCTGCCCCCTACATCGTCGCGCATGGCCAGGGCTATACGCGCTTTGAACACACCTCGCGCGGCATCGAACTGGTGCTTGAGCAGTTTGTTGCAGGTGAAGACCCTGTTAAAATTTCCCGGCTGACGTTGCGCAACACGTCGGGCAAGCCCCGGCGCTTGACGGTGACGAGCTATGTTGAATGGGTCTTGGGGTCGTCGCGGCGCACGACGGGGTCTCAGATCACAACGGACTACGATAGCAAAAGCGGAACCATCCTTGCACGCAACCCATGGCACCACTTTTTTCCAAACCGCGTCGCCTTTTCCCGTCTCTCCGGGGGCATCTCAGGCTGGACCGCCGATCGCAGCGCCTTCATTGGGCCCGATGGCCGGCTGGACAATCCGGCAGCGCTCGCCTCTCACAGAAGCTTGCAAGGGAAGGCCGGAACAGGACTGGACCCATGTGCCGTCCTGCAAACCGAAGTATCGCTTGGCGTTTCAGGTGAGGCCGAAGTTGTATCGCTGCTCGGCGATGCCGCTGACAAAGCCCAAGCGCAGGACCTGGTCGCAAAGTATGCAGGCGCCGACGCTGGAGCTGAACTGCGCGCGGCAGTTCAGCGCTGGGAGACCCTCCTGGGCGACGTGCAGGTTAAAACGCCCGACGCCGCTCTCAACATACTTATGAATCGCTGGCTTCCCTACCAAACGCTGTCGTGCCGGTTGTGGGCACGTGGCGGGCTATATCAGGCAGGTGGCGCTTTCGGGTTCCGCGACCAGTTGCAAGACGTTATGTCACTTGCCATGACGCGGCCCGATCTGGCGCGCGCCCACATTATCACCGCAGCCGGCCGCCAGTTTCCTGAGGGAGATGTGCAACATTGGTGGCTTTCTCCCTCGGGCCATGGCGTTCGCACCCGGATCGCCGATAGCTGCCTGTGGCTGCCATATGTAACCGCACATTACGTGAAGACCACCGGAGATCGTGCACTGCTGGATGAGGTTGTTCCGTTCATCGACGGCCCAGGACTGAAGGACCACGAACACGAAGTTTACTTTGTGCCGCATCAGTCAGATCAGGCAGCCCCGCTTTATGAACATTGCGCGCGTGCCATCGACCGCTCGCTGGCAACGGGCCAACATGGACTTGCGCTGTTTGCCGGCGGTGACTGGAACGACGGCATGAACCGCGTCGGCATTGAAGGCCGGGGCGAGAGCATTTGGTTGAGTTGGTTTCTTATTTCGTGTCTGGACAGCATGACGGTGCATGCCGACGCACGCGGCGACGTGCAACGCTGGCAAAAGTGGAGCGCAGCGTCTCAACATCTCCGAAAAGCAA
>JANNXL010000549.1:0-6557 GCA_031409575.1 Hyphomicrobium sp. | reverse complement strand
CTGGCGCGACATGGCTGCAATGAAGGCCGCCCCTGCTGCCGCCGAGCACAGAACCTCGCGGCGGCTTAGCGTTGTGATTTTCGGCAACTTGGCAGGGAAGTCGCGCACAGATTTTGCCCTTCAAACCTTCGCTCGTTGCCGCTTGGCTTTGCACGTCTATGCCAGTTTGCTAGCATGAGGCCAAATTGCGGTTCAAATGAAACTCTGGTTAGTGAGCCGATGACCAACGGTTTGCGCAGCACAGGGTGACGAGACACGTGGCAACGAGACCAATGTTCCAGGGCTTCGGCTTGTCATTTTGCCGGCGGGCCAGCCGGATAGCTGCGGTGGGCTTGATTGGGCTCTTCGCCGCCATCTTTGCATCGATCTGCCCCGGCACGACAGCGCTCAACGCAGCGGAACTGGGGAGGGCTTCGGACGCTGTCCGCCTGGTGATGGTTGAAGCGCCGGGGTGCCGGTTTTGCGCCCAATGGCACGCTGAAATCGGGCCGGCCTATCCGGACAGCCCAGAGGGCCGGTTTGCGCCGCTGGTGCGTGTGGGCCGCGATGCGCCCGAATTGAAGGCCCTGAAACGTGTTACCTTCACGCCCACCTTCATTGTGATGCGCGGGAACAGCGAAGCTGGGCGCTTGGCGGGCTATCCTGGAAAAGACTACTTCTGGGACGAGCTTCGCGAGGTGCTTGCGCCCGCTGGATTTGCTATTGAGCCATCGGCGATCCCATAACGTACCGGCCTAGAGACCCTGCACACGAACCATGCGCGACCTAAGTTGGAAATGTTTCGGATGACCGCGTTGAACCGCCGCCGCTTCGGACAAGGACTGTTAGGGCTGGGAGCCTTTGCGGCGGCACCGGTTGGTTTTGCCTATGCCCAAGGATCGGCCAAAGTTGTCATTATCGGCGGTGGCCCAGGGGGAGCGTCGGTTGCCGGACAAGTGAAGCGCGCAGCGCCTCAGCTCGACGTGGTGCTGGTGGAGCCGCTATCGCGCTATACAACTTGTTTTTACTCGAACTACTACATGGGCGGTCTGCGCACGCTCAACAGCTTGACGCACAACTACGCGGGCCTCTCGGCTCTGGGCGTAAAAATCTATCACGAGTATGCCGACGAAATCGATACCGCCAAGCGCTCCATCAAATTGCGTGCCGGGCACGTGCTTGCTTACGACCGGCTTGTTGTCGCCCCTGGCATCGAATTCAAAATGGGGGCGGTTGAAGGCTATACGGCCGACACGAAATTGGTCATGCCGCACGCATGGAGCGGACGCGAGCAGCTGACGCTTCTGCGGGGAAAGCTCGAAGCCATGCCCGATGGCGGCGTCGTGGTGATTGCCGCGCCGCGCCTGCCGTACCGCTGCCCCCCAGGACCGTATGAGCGCGCCTGCACGATTGCGAACTATCTCAAGACCACCAAGCCGAAATCAAAGCTGATCCTGCTTGACCCCAAAATGACCTTCTCCAAACAGCCGGTGTTCATGGAGGCGTTCAACACACTCTACAAAGACATCGTAGAAGTGCATTTGACGAACGACATTGACGATCAGGCGATTGCAAAGGTGAACCCTGCAACGGGTGAAATCACCACCAAGGCAGGGCTGAAGGTTACGGCGGCGGTCGCCAACATCATTCCCGATCAGACGGCCGGGCGCATCGCGCTTCAAAGTGGGCTGGCCGACGGCGACTGGTGCCCCGTGCACCCCGAGAGCTTTGCATCGACGAAGGCCGGGGATGTCTACGTGCTGGGTGACTCCGCCTTCGCCGCCGAGATGCCGAAGTCTGCATTCGCGGCGAGCAGTCAGGCGCGCATGGTGTCGGCCTTGCTGTTATCGGACCTGACGCAGGCGGCAAAGCCAACGGCAAGTTATCGCAACACCTGCTGGTCGTTCGTGGCACCCGGTTACAGCGCCAAGATCGGCGCCGACTATGCTCCAGGCGAGGTGCGCGGCAAACCGGGCCTTGTGCCATCGGGAAGTTTCGTGTCGCAGCCGGGTGAGGCGGCTGCGCTGCGCAAAGAAGTGTTTGACGAAAGCTTCGCCTGGTACGACACGCTCACGAACGACGTGTTCCAGAAGGACGCGGTCGTCGCGCGTGCGAAGAAGTCCTAGTCACACCCGCAATGCCGGCACCAAAGCGGGCCAGCGCGTCACGACCGTGAGCGGGATCAGCCAGCCCAGCCAAGACGCGGCCGCATAAGACGCTTCAAACGGCAATTCGAGCATAATGGCTGCGCCGGTCAAAAGGCGGAACCAGATCGCGCCGGTGGTGACCGCCGCCATCGCCACCATGAAGCGAGCGTGCGTGCCGCGATCGCGCCGCCGTATCGCCATTAACCCGCTGGTAAGCAAGCCAAGCCATACGAGGCCTTGAACAAAAAACCCCGCCTTAGCGGCAACGGACGAGTGGCTCATAACGGCCACAGGCAGAGCCGTGAGTGCACCGATGATCACAAAAAGGCCCAAGACACGTCCCACCTTGCGATGCAGAGACGGGCGGTGCCGGAGACCGATGACAAGCGGTAACAACAGCAGAGCCACGGCAGAGGACAGCATATGCAGGCGGAACACCACCGGCATGCGCTGATCCAAAACAAACATTTCATAGGGAAGAGCAATGAGTCCTGATCCAGAACCCAGTGCCACCACGCCGACTGCCACCAGCAGCATCAATGACACGACCTTGATTGATCCCTTCGCCCAGCGCGCCGTGCGCGGCGATGTCGATTGGCGGATTTGGGAAAGGGCGCTTGTCATGCTGTGGAGTGTGGCTCTGCTCTGTGGCCTCTCTTGGGCGCTGGGCTTGCTGTCGTTCTCGATGCACCTGTCACCGGCACGCGCTGCAGGCCCTGTGCCGGCATTCGTTGGCGGTGATATCAGTGGCCGCTGGCAGGGTCAGCCTATGGGCTATCTCGATCCGGCGAAAGTGTGTGGTGAGAAAGGTTGCTCGCTCACGTTGGACATCGTGCGCTGCAATGAGAAGTGGTGCGGTATCCGGGTTGAAGCGGCAGACAAGTGCGGCGGCGTTGCACTCAGCCTCACGCCGCATCACGTGACCGATCCCAAGGTGACGCCAGTTTTTGATGGCAAGCTCGAACTGGCCGATGGCACGCAGCCGTATGTGATTGAGGCCGTTCTGCGCCCGGACAACTCTGGCGCCATGACGCAACTCACAATGGTTGGCGACACCGGGCCGGAATTGATGGTCATGCGCCGGTCGTTCCCGTTCCGCGCCGTGATGGCCCGCACCGGGGATGCTGTGTGCAAGATGGATAAGCCTGCGGTTTGAGTTGTGAGGTGTCTGACACTCCGGGTCAGACACCGTTGGTAGGTCTGGCCGGAGTCTCGTTTCAGGTGTCTGACCCGGAGTGTCAGACACCAACGTCTACCCCATCGGTGTCCAGATAACCTGGTCGATGTGCGTGGCGCCGGTCGCGAGCATCACCAGGCGGTCAAAGCCCAATGCGCAGCCTGACGTGGGCGGCATGTGGGCAAGCGCTGCGATGAAGTCCTCGTCAATCGGATAGCGCTCGCCATAAATTGTTTGCCGCTGCGCCATTTGTGATTCAAGATTTGCGCGCTGGGCCTTCGCGTCCGTCAATTCACCGAAGCCGTTCGCCAGTTCTACGCCACAGCAATACAACTCGAAGCGTTCGGCGACTTGGGGCTGGCCGCGTACCGCGCGCGCTAACGCTGCCTCGCTGATCGGGTACTCATGCAGGATCTCCGGGCGATACATGCCGAGGTAGGGCTCGATCTTTTCGACAAGCACGCGTGAAAAGATATCGGCCCACGTATCGTCGTCGCCAATCTTGATGCCGGCGGCACGCGCGCCCTGCGCGAGGCCGTCGCGATCAGTGCCGTGTGCTGAATACGTTTCGTGCAGTGCGATGCCCGCGAACTGAGTGAAGGCTTGATCGAGTGTGAGTGTGTCGAAGGTGGCCGCGATGTCAGCGGAACGCTCCCGCCATGTCCATTGCGTGCGCTGGGTCTGGTCAGCAGCTATGCGCAGGAGACTGGCGCAATCCTCCCACAGCATCTGGTACGGCGCATCAGCGCGATACCATTCCAGCATCGTAAACTCCGGGGCGTGCAGCGGCCCGCGCTCGCGATTGCGGAACACAGACGCGAAGGTAAAAATCTTCGTCTCGCCGGCAGCGATCAGTTTTTTGCACGCGAACTCGGGCGAGGTGTGCAGGTACAGCGGCGTGCGATTCAAATCGGTCCCGATGGCCTCGGTGGCGAATGCGTGCAGATGCGTCTCGTTGCCAGGCGACACCTGCAAGGCTCCGGTCTCGATTTCCACAAATCCCTGCGCCTCAAACCATGAACGGATGGCCCTCTTGATGCGACCGCGCGCCAGCAGAAACGCCCGCCGGTCCGCGTGGCGATGGGGCATCCACCAGGGAGAGGGTTCGGTCATGGGGTCCTCGAAAGCGCGGGCAGGCCGCCTGATGCGGCAACCTGGCTTATAAACGCGCGTATCAGCAACACCGGGGGGTTGGCGATCTGCCCGCGACAGAGTATGACACGGCCAGATTCCGGCCGACGATTGCGGTTTTTGAACAGCGCGGGTGTTCGCGTTGACGTATCCGGCTTTGATGGAGACAGACGGTGGTCAAGGTTATTGCAAGCTCAATCCGCAAAGGCAACGTACTCGATCTTGAGGGCCGTCTTGCCGTCGTCATGCATGCGGAAAATATCCACCCCGGCAAGGGCACGCCGGTGACGCATCTCGAACTGCGGCGCATCTCGGATGGCATCAAGCTCGTTGAGCGCTATCGTACAACAGATCAGGTTGAGCGCGCCTATCTCGACGAAAAAGACTACAACTACATGTACGAAGACGACATGGGCTACAACTTCATGCAGCCCGAAAGCTTCGACCAGATCCTGGTCTCAAAAGATGTGGTCGGAGATCAAGCGGTCTGGCTGCAAGAAGGCATGACCTGCTCGATCAGCCTGCATGAAGGCAACCCGATCTCTATCGAACTGCCAGCCCGCGTAGTGTTTGAAATCGTTGAAGCAGACCCGGTTGTGAAGGGCCAGACGGCGTCGTCGAGCTATAAGCCGGCCAAGCTCTCGAATGGCGCGCGCGTCATGGTGCCGCCGCATATCGGCACCGGCACCAAGGTCGTGGTCATGACCGTCGACGGCAGTTACGTGGAGCGCAGTAAGGAGTAACTTCTATAGCCTACGGCTGGCTCAGAACTTCGCCGCTTCAATTCGCCGGCGGCCGTGAAGAACCCTTACGATCTCTACGACATCACTTTGATGCCTATAGTAGATCAAATACTCTCGCCAACGCGTACGTCTCAAGCGAGGTGCCAGGTGCCAGGTGAGGGCAGGGAGTTCCCATCCTAGGGAATTCGGCAAGCAGGCTGATTGTGTCTTCTATGGCCTCAACAACCTGATCGGCAGCTGGCGGGCTTGACTGCAAAATATACGTCCAAATCTCTTCAATATCTCTCGTGTATTGGGGTGACTTAACGATGACGCTCATGTGCCGCCAGCGCGGGATAGCTTACTCGCCTTCAACGCGGCGCCCTTTTCCAAAGGTGTCCCTTCGCCCCGATCAAGCGCTACAAGCGCCTCATTTACGAGTGGTTGGGCCCAAAGATCATCAATGGCATCTTCCGATTTGAGTTTGGCGACGGCCATTGCGACTGCCTCAGCAACAGAGGTGAACCGGCCAGCAGCAACTTGTGCTGCGAGCCACTCTTCAACTTGATTTTTGAGAGGAACATTCATCCGGTCAAACTCCTCATGGGGGAGTTGAATGTAGCACAACGGTCAGGCCGAGACCACTGACACGGCCAACATGGCCGTTCACCCCTCCATCCGCCGCTTCACCTCGAACACTTCCATGATCTTGCAGCCCCGGTGCGGGCCGTCGCACACGAAGGTCCATTTGCCTTCGGTGAAGGTGTCACACATTTTGACGCCCTTGATCAAAATCCAGTGGCCTTCCTTGCCCTTGTGAATGGCCAGAATGTAGTGCGACCAGGCATTGCGCGGCTTTTGCATCCACGCCCACACGCTCGGCTTTTTCTTGCGCTCCAAATGCATGAAGCTTTCTTTGAGCGTCATCGAAAAATCGTAGACGGCGAGTGCGGATTCCACCTCGTCGGCGTAGGTGCCGCGGACGCGGTACCGCAGATCGGGCGGCAGTTGCCGGTAAGCGTTGATGGCGGCTTCGACCTTGGTAACAGGATAGCCGGTGATGGCCGAGAGCACATAGGGGCCGCAATAGGCCACGCGCCCCGTGTCGTTGTTGACCGTGTGCAGGTTTGACGTCGAGCGGTAGAGGCTGTTGAGGTCGTCCATGGTTGATGCAACACAAGGTGGTGTGGTTAAAGGAGATTAACCGATCCTGGCGTGCAGCGGTAAACGAAGGGTTAAGGTGCGCGCAGCGTACCCTTTGACGCGCAGTCCTCGGAGGCACCGCGCTTCACCGCAATTGTTGCCCCTATTTGATTGCGAGGGAGCATAAGGAGGGTAGACACCGGATGCTGCACCTATTCGGGTTGCAATTAACGACACAGCCGCGAAATTCTTCATACA
>JANNXL010000548.1:0-6558 GCA_031409575.1 Hyphomicrobium sp. | reverse complement strand
GCACCCTCCAGTATTAAAAAGTTTAGCTAGGAGGAGACGCGTGGGTAAACGCCCAAAGTCGAATTGCTGGGGGCAGTGACGCCAATTGAGTTCTCCGCCGCGATTGGTCAGCGGGTGGCGAAGAAGGACGCCTAACATCCTATGTGGGCCGGTGGCAGGCGTGGAAACTCGGCGCTGTTACGCTTCACGGTAGCTTTGGGTATGAACACTATTAGTTTCACCACTCTATTTCCTCAGACTCGACATGAGCTCAGACTCTTGCCTAGCGGATTGGGCTGCCAGTTATCTCAAACCAATCCTAAAGGTTTGCGCTCGGCGAGTCGCATCAAAGACGCAAGCCTGGAGTAACGCAAATGCAACGGCGAAGGCACATTGAGCATGCATTGGAACAACCGCTACACGCAGTACTTCAAGTCGGATAACGAGTTGTGCCTGCCGCTCCTGCGGAGGGAGCAAATTGGCGTCATCTTGCTACGCATGCAGCAGATCGCCGAGGCCATTGAGGGGGAAGGTCCTCAGCCCCAAGTGACGCTCGACTTGGAGCACCTGCAAGCGGCCGATTACGCCGCTTTCCCGCCGGTCACACGGCAACAGCAAGAGGCCATCCGCAGGTTGCAAGCGGCCAAACCGATCCGAAGCGACGAGATGGCCTATTTGGCGTTACGTTCACTGATCGGGCTGTATTGGAGCCAGCCGCAGTCCGAGAACGATATTCGCCGCGCAGCAGCCTACGAAATGGCGTTGGAGATGACGCTGACTGAATTCAGTTCATCCGTCGCCCAAGCACTGGCACAGCCCGGGGCACTGCTGCCCTACTGGGGGCGCTTGGGGTTTCTTCGGGTAATGGCGGCAATTCCCGACGACCAGATTGAGGCGCATGGTTTGCAACGATTCTCTTGTGTCCTTCGGAAGGATCCGGTATTCAATGCTAGTTCCTACCAGTATGAAGACTACGGGCTGGTCTGCCTCAATTTCGCTCTTGAACCGATCCTCAAGGGCCTGAATAGGACGCTGCTGCACTTTTTCCACACACAGGACATGGCGGGTCCCCGGCGGCTCGAGCGCGCCTGGGCCAGCTTGGTACCCACCGTCGCATACTTCTGGGCGCGCACAGCCGTCGCGGCCAATCGTTTGTCACCCTTCCACGTCTTGTTCGATGAGGAAATGGCGCGGCATGCTCATACGCTAACCGCCAGCCAAGTGGACTTCATCATCCGCCACGAGTTAGGACATTTGGTGCTGGACCACGGAAGGCGGCTTCGTGCGGTGTCAGACGTTGCCGAAGCTAAAGCATTACGTCACGAATTCGAGTTCGCCGCCGATGCGTTCGCGCAAGGTAGCTTGCGTTCGGCGCTATACAGCCAATTGCGCTGGGAATTGCAATCGGAGCCAGCGCCAGACAACACCGCGAGTTCTGATCGCAAGAGCCTTGAAGCGCTTGAAGACCACCAACGTGAGGTGAGCGGCGTGCGGCTGCTGTTTATCTACATGGAAGCGGTCGACCAAATCGGCCAGTTGCTCAAGCGGCGGCTGGGAGACGCCATACCGTTTCGCCAGAATATGGATTCACACCCATTCCCGCGCGACCGCCTTGCGCGCTTGGACGCCTTCCACGTAGGTGAGTACGCGCCGACCTCACAGATGATTCGGTACGCGGAGGGCTTTTTCGCCGACATCTTGGCCTATGCGGAGGGCTTGAATGACACAGCTTTGGCCAAGCCACTGAAAGACTTGTACTGACGCGCCTCTACCTTCGAGCGTCGGAGGATGTATCAGGCGGCGCTGGCCAACTCTCTGGCACAAGCGCAGGGGGCTTGGTCCATGGCGGCTCAACCAGCGCGTCTTGAAACCATTGGTCCCGAAGATTCGCGTGCTCCGTGACGATGATTTGGAAACCTGGGACGTCCTTCTGCGTGAACTCCAGCAGCAGTTCGAACAACCTGCGAACTGCCACCAGATCCGCGTCTGCCTCAGTTTTTTGAACGGAGCCATCCGCTTCCTTGTAGACCTTCTCAGATGGAAAATAAACTTGGGTCGGCTGATCTATGAGAAGAAACTGAGGAATTGGCCGATTGTTGCGCGCTGCAAAGTGATGCAGTGCAAGCAGGGCGGCAAGGTGATAGGCCAAATGGTTCTCGCCACCGCCGGTTCGACTCATTGGTACTGGACGATCAGGACGATCAATTACCACCGTCAGGTGCGTGAGATCGAATCGGGAGGGAAACTCACTGAACTCAGCCTCAAAAGCGCGGATGTAGCGTGACATCTGCGTGGAAATATTATTCAGAATGGAAGTCAGCCGTTCGTTACTATCGTCCGCACCTATGTTCCTTTCTAGTTCTTCAACTTTGAACTTCAGGCGCCGTTGCTCAGCCTCGCGGGCAGCCAGTTCCTCATTCGGAATCAAGTTCTCCAAGAACAAACTGATTCGACCAACAACGCGCGCTGCGGCGTTGTTGCGCGTTCCCATTTGCGCAATAACTTCGTTTGTCGAAATCGCTGCGGAAAGCTCCGTTTCCTTGTTTTTTATCGCATCGACAAGAAGCTGAATTTCCTCCTGTTTTTCCTCTAGATAGGCTTCTAGTTTGGGGCGTTGACCAGCGACGATGTTCATTTCTACTTCGAGCGATGCCAATTCACCGAGGAGAACTTTTGCAATGGGGGAATTCATCGCCAGGTTCTCTTCGCAGAACGGCCATTGCCATTCACCGGTCTGCGAGTTTTTAGGAAGAGCCTTGATGGAAGACAGTCGATCCTTCTGCTCTGCGGCCTCGCTTTGGAAGCCCACAGCTCGCTTGGAAAACTGGCGAGCGGAATCAATTTTTGTTTGAATTTCCCGTCTTTCCTTTCGCATTTGGACAAGTTCTTCTTCAAGGCTCGAAATTCTGTAGCCATCATCCTCTGGAGTGGATGCGGGCTTCCATTGCAAAGCAGTGCGTAAGGCATCAACTACGGAGTCAGCGCCCACGTTCTGATCCGCTTGGTTGATGATGCCGACCGTCTTGGCTTCCGAAAAAAGGCCGATGCCTTTCTGTTGAGATGTGTCAATCGCGTCCCGCGCTTGCTCCAGTAGCTTTGCATTGAGTCTCAGGTCTCTCTGCGCCGCCCTGAGTTTTCCTTCCAGCTCGTATCGAAGGCTTGAGGAGACGCCGAGAAGAATTGGTAGTGTGTCGCGAATTGCCTGTGGTTGGAACTGTTCGTTCTGCCGATACAGGAGCTGGTCTTTGTTCGCGACAATGCCTTGTTTTTGGAAAAGATAGTAGTACGTATGCTTGATGTTGGCATCGTAGCTATCCCGGCTATGTTCTATTGCGACATCTGTTTTGTTTTCTGGAATGCCCAATAGCCGCGAAAGAAGGGCTACCACAGCATCGTCGTCCGAATTGGCCTTCAATTCTTCAAAAGCAGGCGCAGCTAGTTGAGCACCCCTACGCAACATGACCGTACTACCGCTACTATTTCCTGCGTTCGGCGTTGGCTTGGCGATGAGAACCTGTTCTTGGGAAAACTGATAAATCACGGCGAACCAGGCGACCTTGTCCCTGATGACTCCTTCAGGGACGTTAAACGTCGAGCGGCCCATGCAGTATTCAATGATCTCGGACAATGCCGACTTTCCGGTCGACGATCGACCGGTGATGATGTTGATTCCATCAAGTCTGAATTGAAGATCTCTGCGCTGGCCGTCATGGCTATAGATGTGAATCGATTTTATTTTCATGGCCGTATCCCTAAGGTCGTATATATCGTCACGCGGTCCGCAATGCGAGCAAACTCTTTTCCGACTATTCGGGCGACTCGCTGACAGGCAACAGATTCAGTTGTGCCCGTGACAGTCTTGCGAACGCGGCTCGGCACGGTCTTCAGACGCCCATCCTGAGTCACCTCAAAGCATCCCAATTGCATCGAGAACCCGAGCGCCTCAAAGGCGTAGGGCAGCAGGTCTTTTGTGCGGTCCGCGAAGCCGACGAGCAAGTGAGGGTTGCTCTCTACTGTCTTGAGAAGATAACTGCGGGGGCTGCCTGCTATAACTTCGCGAGAGTCTTTGTGCAGACATAAGGGCAATACCAGCAGTGCCAAAGAGAAAGGCATGCCGTCTGGGTTTTCTTCTTCGAAGCCCTGCAATGCCCTGAACAGAACAAGACTGCAGAACGCGGGGTTAAAGAGGTTTCTTACTTCGAATGGACGCTGATCCCACCGCTTCATTGGGATGCTCCAAGTATTTCGTCGATACGGTTCAGAAAACGCGGGTGCCAATAAATTCGAGGTAATGGGCGTGCGTTCGCAAGGATATGGAAACCGCCGCGCAACACATACGATTCAGTCACACGCTCTCGTATTCTCAATGTGCTGATATTGCCGCTTTCCAGGTCTGCCCATCGATAGAGTGCCTTGCCTGCTTCGAGGAGGACCGTATCTGCACTATCCTTGTCAAGGTCTTCGAAGATCACGTCTTTATAGCGACCCCATTCGTCGACAAGGCGATCTTCGTATTCCTCCATCTCACCCCCTACGAGCAGGTTCTCACGAGCCCAGGCCGACCTTTGTTCAAATGCACGGTAGTAGTCCAGGATGGCGTTGCGGATTCTGTTGGATGCGACGCCGATTTCTCTCAGTTGCACGACGAATAGTCGTGGATCATTTTCTGGATCGATTTCCCCTGTCGGTTCTTTGCCTCGATATGTGATGGGAAGATTGTCGGATTTGTATTCTTCAGCGAACGCGGAAAGCTTGTCGGAAATTTCGTACCCATACACGGGCTCCACGCGTTTCCCCGAAAGCAGGTTGATAACGACATCATTCCACCACCCTTCGAGGCGTTCAAATACAGCTGTTCTGAACTCGCGTCGGATGCTTCGCATGTGCTGATCTTTGATGATCCCGGGGACATCGACGATGCGAGGTCCATTGTCAAAAATGACGATGCGAGAAAGAAAATCTTCTTTCTCTCCGTCATTGAGCTTGTTGAATTCCTGGCCTATCGGTTCAATCAGCTTTGATTTGCTTTTGATGAGCGTTTCTTCCGCAAGCGCCGAAAGTGACGTTATCTTTTCATCCTTCGGTGCGTTCGGAAGAAAGTGCCGTAAGAATGAATCTTCCGCGACAGCACCTGTGGTGAACAGGAAAAAACGGAGATTGGATTCGCTGCGGTCATCGCGGTTGTAGCGCGAAAGCCAGATACGGACCGATTTCCAAAAATCGGTAGACAGGTCACTTAGACGGTCACCGACAGCTTTGTGTTTGAGAGAGGCGAGGGTTTTGATGCCGTCTTGATCCACAAAATCGAGGTCATCGTCTTTCTCGATCAGGATTGAGTTGTTCTCTGGCAGCTGCAAAAGTTTGAGTAGAGCGAACCGTCCTTGGTAGATATAACCAAGTCCTTGTTCGCCGGCGGAATACGGATTGGAGGAAGACTCGGTCATCGTCAGTTCTCCATATGGCATGTCTGCCAACAGACCTTCGGGCCCTGATGGTGCATTAAGGCATTTGCCTGCAGCTGCGACTCTTCACTGGTTTGCGTAAGTTCCATCCGTCCCCTCCGTTGTACTGCACAGCAAGCCGATCTATGTCGGTCGTTTCTTGTTAAGAATAGTAACAAATTACCTTGTGCATCTTGAGATACATGGATTCTGTTGGTCGATTTGGATCGCATGCGTTCACTTCAATCGCAGACACATCGTTATGCGCAGGAAGGTGGGACAAGTTTTACGTCCCGGCGTACCGCCGTCGGGCTCGCGGGCGTTGCCCCGGGCCTCGTGCCGAGTCACGGCCATGCGGCTTTGATCCCTGACGCCTGCGGCCATCACTGCGTTTCCGGCCTGCGCGCTGCGCTTGCTCTTAACCCAGTGAGGTGGGAGTGGAGGCGGCCTTGCTGTTCCCTTTACCGTACCACGCCGTTCTCGCCGTCAAGGGCTGCGCGTGCCTTGCCCGCTGGCGTCCATGCGGCCGTCTGAGACCCCTGACTGCTGCGCTGCGGTGTGTTCCGTCGGTTCCGGGCAATTCCGCCCGATTCAAACCGGAAACGACCATGTCGCAACTTTCTCTTTCTCTCGATTCCTCCCTTCTCGTTCGCGATGTCGCGGGCGACTACCGGCCAGCCAATGCCGGTGAAGTCCTGATGGCTGCGCAACGCGTGCTGGCTGGACAGATGCGTGGCTGCCAAATTCTTTCATCGCCACAGGCGGTCCATGACTTCCTGAGAGTCAAGCTGGGCGCACTGGAGCATGAGGTGTTCGCGGTGGTGCACCTGGATGCACAGTACCGCGTGATCGAGTACGTCGAGATGTTCCGTTGCTCGGTCAGCCAGACATCGGTGTATCCACGGGAAGTGGTCAAGGAGGCGTTGGCCAGGAATAGCGCAGCCTTGCTGCTGGCGCATAACCATCCCAGTGGTTCGACCCAGCCGTCGCGTGCGGACGAGATGTTGACGCAGACGCTGAAGGCGGCATTGGCGTTAGTGGATGTACGCGTGCTGGACCACGTGATCGTGGCGGGTGCCGAGGTTCTGTCCATGGCCGAACGAGGGCTCATGTAATTCCGGGGCTTCGGCCCCTTTTT